>NZ_BAABIG010000079.1:0-66676 GCF_039542605.1 Streptomyces ziwulingensis | reverse complement strand
CCCGCCGCGACCACGCCCAGCGCCGCGCCGGCCAGGCCGGTCGCCCGGCGCCAGCCGCCGGCCGCGGCCTCCGCGGCGGAGGCGACGGCCGCCGCGGCGACGTCCGCGACGGCCTCCCCGCTGCTCTCGCTCACCTGCCCGCTCCTCCTCGCCCGCGCCGTGCGGTCGGTTCCCTCATGTTCTCTGATTCACCTGGACGGACGCATCATGCACACGATCACGTACGAGGTCACGCGTACGGTCGCGCGTACGGTCACGCATGCGAATACGCGTACGGTCATCTGTCGTCTGTGCGGACGGGACGGTGGTCCGGCCGGTCACTCGTTCACATAGACGCGGGGAACGCGTGCGCCGATGCGCGTGACGATCTCGTACGCGATGGTGCCGGCGGCCTGCGCCCAGTCCTCGGCGGTCGGCTCGCCGTGGTCGCCGGGCCCGAAGAGCACGGCCCGGGAACCGGCCGCGGGCTCGTCACCGCCGAGGTCGACCACGAACTGGTCCATCGCGATGCGGCCCGCGACCGTCCGCCACTTGCCGTCCACCAGGACCGGGCCGGTGGAGGAGGCGTGCCGCGGGACGCCGTCCGCGTAGCCGAGGGGGACGAGGCCGAGGGTGGTCTCGCCGGGGGTCGTGTAGTGGTGGCCGTAGCTGACGCCGTGGCCGCCGGGGACGTGCTTGACCAGCGCGAGCGAGGCGGACAGCGTCATCGCCGGGCGCAGCCCGTGGTCGGCGGGGGTGCCCAGTTCGGGGCTGGGCGAGATGCCGTAGAGGGCGATGCCGGTGCGCACCAGGTCGAAGTGGGACTCGGGGAGCGTGAGCGTGGCCGGCGAGTTGGCGAGGTGCGTCACCTCGGGGCGCGCGCCGCGCTCGCGCGCGTAGGACGTCATCTCGCGGAAGACGGTGAGCTGGGCGGCGATGGAGGGATGGCCGGGTTCGTCGGCGCAGGCGAAGTGGGACCAGAGGCCGGTGATCCGGAGCAGTCCCTCGTGTTCGGCGCGCAGGGCCGTGCCGACCAGTTCGGCCCAGTCCGGGCCGGGTTGGCAGCCGCCCCGGCCGAGCCCGGTGTCGGCCTTGAGCTGCACCCGGGCGGGGCGGCCGGCCCGGCGGGCGGCGTCCGTGACCTCGGCCAAGGCCCACATGGCGCTGACGGAGACGTCGAGGTCGGCCTCGATCGCCGCCTGCCAGGGCCCGCCGGGGGTCCACAGCCAGCACATGATCCGGATGTCGTCGGGCAGTCCCGCCCCGGCCCGCAGCGCGAGGGCTTCCTGCGGGGTGGCGGTGCCGAGCCAGGTGGCGCCGGCCTCGACCGCCGCGCGGGCGCAGGGGAGCGCGCCGTGGCCGTAGCCGTCGGACTTCACGACGGCCATGAGGGCCGCGCCGGGCGCGTGGGCCCGCAGGGCGCGTACGTTGTCCCGCACCGCGCCCAGATCGATCTCGGCGCGAGCCCGCAAGGTGGCGGCCCCCTGGGCCTCTGTCTCACTCATGGTGCCCCCAGTCTCTCAGGCCCCCCGGTGGACCTCCCCCACCTCCCGCCAGGCCCTCCGCACAGCCAGTGCCACGTCGTGCGCCCCGACCGGCGCTCCCGCCGCCGCGAACCTGCCCGCCAGCCCGTGCAGGTACGCCCCCACGCTGCCCGCGTCCACCGCCGGCAACCCGGCCGCCAGCAACGACCCGGCCAGCCCCGACAGCACATCCCCGCTGCCGGCCGTGGCCAGCCAGGGTGTCCCCGTCGAGTTGACCCGTACCGGCCGGCTGCCGTCCGGCCCGGCGACCAGCGTCGTCGACCCCTTGAGCAGCACCGCCGCCCCGTACCGGCGCGCCAGTTCCCGTACCGAGGCCAGCCGGGCCCGCTCGACCTCGGCCCGGCCGACCCCGAGCAGCGCCGCCGCCTCCCCGGCGTGGGGTGTCATCAGGGTCGGTGCCGTCCGTGCCCGTACCGCTTCCGCGTCCGCCAGCCGCAGCCCGTCCGCGTCGATCAGCACCGGGACCTCCGCCGCGAGCACCTGCGCCACGGTTTCGGCGTCGTCCCCGGCCCCCGGTCCGACGACCCACGCCTGCACCCGCCCGGCCCGCTCCGGCCCCTGGTCGGACACGAGGGTCTCCGGGAACCGTGCGATCACCGCGTCCCCGGCGGGCCCGACGTACCGCACCGCACCGGCCCCGCCCCGCAGCGCCCCTGATACGGCGAGTACGGCGGCGCCGGGATAGCGGGCCGATCCGGCGGCGATGCCCACGACGCCCCGCCGGTACTTGTCGCTCTCCGCGCCCGGCACCGGCAGCAGCCGGGCCACGTCGGCGTGCTGCAACGCCTCCAGTTCGGGCTCCCCGGGCAGCGCGAGCCCGATGTCGACGAGCCGTACCGACCCGGCGTACTCCCGCGCGGGATCGATCAGCAGCCCCGGCTTGTGCGCCCCGAACGTCACCGTGACGTCCGCCCGGAACGCGGCCCCGCGCACCTCTCCCGTGCCCGCGTCCACCCCGCTCGGCAGATCGACGGCGACGACGGCGGCCCGCGCCCGCCCGGCCGCCTCGGCCAGCGGCACCGCCTCCGGCCGCAGCCCGCCCTCGCCGCCGATCCCGACGATGCCGTCCACGACCAGGTCGGCCCGTTCGATCAGTTCCTCGGCGACGGCCGGGGAGGCGACCCGGCCGCCCGCCCGGCGCAGCGCCGCTAGCCCCCCGGCGTGCGCCCGCTCGGGGGCGAGCGGTACGGCCGTCACCCCGGCGCCGCGCCGGGCCAGCCGCGCCCCGGCGTACAGGGCGTCACCGCCGTTGTCGCCGCTGCCGACCAGCAGCACGACCCGGCTGCCGTAGACCCGCCCGGACACCTGGCCGAGCAGTTCGGCGCAGGTGGCGGCGAGTCCGGCCGCCGCCCGTTGCATCAAGGCCCCTTCGGGGAGGCGTGCCATCGACTCCCGTTCGGCCGTCCTGACCGTCTCCACGCTGTACGCAGTACGCATGCCATCGAGTCTTCCCGACGAGGGCCGGTGATCACCGCATCGGCGAAGATGTCCCCATGGCCGATGACGGCGACCCGGCGGTGAGGGTGCCGGACGTGTTGAGCGCGCTCGGCCTCCGTCCGCGCGCCCTCCGCCGGACCCGGGGCAGCACGCCGGCCCAGTTGAGCCGGACCATCTGAACGGACCCGTCCCTCCCCTCCCCCTTCCGCCCTCACCCTTCCGCGATGACCACCGCCGAGGCCACCCCGGCGTCATGGCTCAGGGACACGTGCCAGGAGGTCACGCCCAGCTCGGCCGCCCGCGCCGCCACCGTGCCGGTCACCCGCAGCCGGGGCCGCCCGCCCTCCTCCACGTACACCTCGGCGTCGGTCCAGAGCAGTCCGGCGGGCGCGCCGAGCGCCTTGGCGAGGGCCTCCTTCGCGGCGAAACGGGCGGCCAGGGAGGCGACACCCCGGCGCCCCCCGCCCGGCAGCAGCAACTCGCTCTCCAGGAAGAGCCGCCCGGCCATGGCGGGGGTCCGCTCCAGCGACGCGGCGAACCGCTCGATCTCGGCCACGTCGATCCCGACCCCGATGATGCTCATGCCGGGCACCCTACGGGCTGCTCCGGCCCGGCTCAGCCCGAGCCGGCCCCCACCTTCCCCTCGTCCGGCTCGTCACCGTCGCCGTCGCCGAAGAGGTCCTCCACCCGCTCGACGGTCACGGCTCGACCGAGCCAGACGTCGAGACGGTCGACGTCCCCGCATTCGGTGACACGCGTACGCACGTCGTCGGAGACGGCCAGACCGCGTACTTCGAGGACACGCAGGACGCTTTCCGCCCTGCCTTGGGTCATGCCCTTGGCCTGGCCCGCGGCCTCTCCTGCGGCCTTGCCCTTGGCCTCTCCGTCGTAATAAGCCTCCTCGAAGACCGTTCCCCGACCCGGGAAATAAGAAATGACCATCTTTTCCAGCTCCCTCCACGTCTCTCGGGCCGGAGTGTCCTCCAGGCCCACTTCCACCAGTTCTGCCCAGTACTTGGCAGTGGGTTTGTCGAACGACCGCATTCCGCGGGCCAGCAGATCGAGTATGGCGTCGATGCCCTGGCTTTCGCTGTGCACGATGGCGGAAAACGTCGCCAGTGCCGGCTGCCGCGCCACCACCGCCTCGTCGGTGATCTCCGGAACGGTGTCCGGACCGAGCACGAAGGGGCGGGTGACCTGCGATGTCCAGGACTTGACCCGGCATTCGAAGGGTCCCGCCGCCCAGACTGCCGTGGACTTGTTGCGGCAGACCACGACGAGCAGCACCGGAAGGCCGAACTTCGCACGCAAGTACGCGACGTAGTAAGACCAGTTGATGCCCTTGTCGGGGGCTTTCCGCGTCTGAGCCTCGATGGCGAGGAGAAAGCTCTCCCCCTCCGACGGCTCGACCTTCAGCACCGTGTCCACCCGGCGCTCCAGCGGCTTCAGCTCCGTGGCGTCGGGAGTGATGAGTTCGATGTCCGCCTTGGCGGGCGGCGGCATACCCAAGGCGTCGAAGATCGGTGTGAGTACCTCCGGATGGTCCTGAAAGATTCGGTGAGAGGTCTCGTGGGTGGATGTGACCATGTGCACAACCTATTTCGTGAGAAGCACCGAATTCCAGGCAAACGGAGTACGTTCACCCTTTCGAGCGTCGCTGAAACGTTCACGCCACCCGCTCACCGCCGCGCAATTCGCACCAGATGTATTTGCCGCGCTCGTTCCCGCGGCCCAGCGAATGCCAGCCCCAGCCGTCGGCGCAGGCCCGCACCAGGTCAAGGCCCCGGCCGTCCTCCGCGTCCACGCCCCGGTCGAGGGGGAGCGGCGGCTCCGGAGGGGACGGGTCCGCGTCCCAGGCGCCGATCCGCAGCACGCCGTTCTCCGACCAGCGCACCCACAGGGCGGCCGGCCCTCTCGTGTGCCGGACGGCGTTCGAGACCAGTTCGGCCGCGAGCAGCTCCGCCACGTCGACCAGGTTGATCAGGCCGTGCACCGTGAGGATCAGACGGAGGGTGCGGCGGCAGACGGTGACGGCGCGCGCGTCGTTGGGGATGTGGAGGGAGTACTCCCACGGGCCGTTCTCGGGCATGCGGCGGCTCCATCTGGCGTGCGGGTGGTTGAGGTGGTGACCGGTGTCGATGCCGCATCCGCGCGAGGGCGGGACGGAGCGGTGCACTTCCGGCACCCCGGGTTGCACAGAGTGCGCGGTACGTCACCGAAGCTAGGTCTAATCGCTTAAGTCTGGCAAGCCGCCCGCGTAATCTGACTCCGAACGAGTCGCGCCCCCTGGCGCGTTGAAAGGAGCACCGGATGGCGTTACGGCGCGAACCAACGGCACGTCAGATGCGTCTGGCGGTCGAACTCCGCAGACTTCGTGACGCCGCAGGGCTTGCGACCCGCGAAGCAGCAGCACTGCTGGGAGTGAGTTCCGCGCAGATCAGCCAGATCGAGATGGGCATCGCCGGCGTCAGCGAGAAGCGTCTGCGCCGCCTCGCGGGCAACTACTCCTGCACAGATGAGGCGCTCGTCGATGCCCTGGTCGCCATGGCGACCGATCGGACGCGCGGCTGGTGGGAAGAGTACCGGGGCTTGCTCCCCACGCCGTTCCTCGATCTGGCCGAACTGGAGCACCACGCCGTGTTCCTGAGGGAGGTCCAGTTCCTCTACATCCCCGGACCGCTTCAGACAGAGGATTACGCCCGCGCCATCTACGGCGACAGAATCCCCGAGCTGCCCGCCGAGGATCTGGAGTTGCGCGTGCGGCACCGGATGCAGCGGAAGGTGGTCTTCGACGGCGGCGAACCCACGCCGTACGAAGTGATCATCCATGAGGCGGCTCTTCGTATCAGGGTCGGTGACCGTGCCACCCTGCGAACCCAACTCTCCGACCTCCTCGCACGCTCGGAGGCGGATCACATCAGCGTGCGGGTCATCCCCTTCGATCTGGAAGGCTTCGGTGGGTCCTGGACGCCCATCATGTTGGCGGGTGGTGCCGTACCCAGGCTGGACACCGCTGTCGGTGACGCACCGCACACGACGGTCCTCATCGATTCAGAGGCGCAGCTCAGCGTCCTTCGAACACTCCTCAGTAGACTGCAAGCCGCGTCGCTGGACCGCGTGCGTTCGCGTGACCTCCTCCACCGCTTGGCCAAGGAAGTGTGAGTACTCGTGACCACCCCCGGGAATTGGCGCACGTCCTCATACTCCGGTGCCGGCGACGGCAACTCCTGCGTCGAGATAGCCGACACCCCCACCCACGTCGCCGTCCGCGACTCCAAGAACCCGGCGTACGCCACCCTCGCCTTCCCGGCCACCGCCTTCGCCCCCTTTCTCAGCGCCCTGAAACCACCCGCTCACTCCACCGTCACCGACTTCGCCAGGTTCCGCGGCTGATCGACCTCGTTGCCGCGGGCCGTCGCCAGTTCGCAGGCGAAGACCTGGAGGGGGACCGTCGCCACCAGGGGCTGGAGCAGCGTCGGGGTGGCGGGGACGCGGATGAGGTGGTCGGCGTACGGCGCCACCGCCTCGTCGTTCTCCTCCGCGATGACGATGGTGCGGGCGCCCCGGGCCCGGATCTCCTGGATGTTGGAGACGATCTTGTCGTGCAGTACGGACCGGCCGCGCGGTGACGGTACGACCACCACGACCGGCAGGTCCTCCTCGATCAGTGCGATGGGCCCGTGTTTCAGCTCGCCCGCCGCGAACCCCTCGGCGTGCATGTAGGCGAGTTCCTTCAGCTTCAGCGCGCCTTCGAGGGCGACGGGGTAGCCGACGTGCCGGCCCAGGAAGAGCACCGTGTCCT
Organism: Streptomyces ziwulingensis; assembly: GCF_039542605.1. Lineage (NCBI taxonomy): Bacteria > Bacillati > Actinomycetota > Actinomycetes > Kitasatosporales > Streptomycetaceae > Streptomyces > Streptomyces ziwulingensis. Next base: position 59,914 of record NZ_BAABIG010000079.1, on the reverse strand, counting down.
TGTGGGCGAGGGAGCGGGCGAGTTCCCGTACCGGCTCCATCGTCTCCAGCACCCGTCCGACCGCGTCGGAGACCCCCGACAGGTCGCGGACGACGTCACGGATCTCGTCCCCGAACTTCGTGCCCCGGACCTGTCCGAGGTAGAGCGCGACCAGGTAGCAGGCGACGAGCTGGGTCAGGAACGCCTTGGTGGAGGCGACGGCGACCTCCGGCCCGGCGTGCGTGTAGAGCACGGCGTCGGACTCGCGCGGGATGGTGGAGCCGTTGGTGTTGCAGATGGCGAGCACCTTGGCGCCCTGCTCGCGGGCGTGCCGCAGCGCCATCAGCGTGTCCATGGTCTCGCCGGACTGGGAGATGGCGACGACCAGCGTCCGCTGGTCCAGGATCGGGTCGCGGTAGCGGAACTCGCTGGCCAGCTCCACCTCGCAGGGAATCCGCGTCCAGTGCTCGATGGCGTACTTGGCGATCAGCCCGGCGTGGAAGGCGGTGCCGCAGGCGACGATGACGACCTTGTCGACCTCGCGCAGCACGCCCGGCGGGATGCGCACCTCGTCCAGGGTGAGCGAGCCCGACCCGTCGATCCGGCCCAGCAGGGTGTCGGAGACCGCCTTCGGCTGCTCGGCGATCTCCTTGAGCATGAAGTAGTCGTAACCGCCCTTCTCGGCGGCCGAGGCGTCCCAGTCGACGCGGTAGGCGCGGACCTCGGCCGGGCGGCCGTCGAACCCGGTCACCGTCACGCCGTCCCGGCGCAGCTCCACCACCTGGTCCTGGCCCAGCTCGACGGCGTCCCGGGTGTGCGCGATGAACGCGGCCACGTCGGAGGCGAGGAAGGACTCGCCCTCCCCGACCCCGACCACCAGCGGCGAGTTGCGGCGGGCGCCGACGACGATGTCCGGCGCGTCCGCGTGCGCCGCCACCAGCGTGAACGCGCCCGCCAGCCGTCGGCAGACCAGCCGCATCGACTCGGCCAGGTCGGCGCAGGAGGAGAACTCCTCGGCGAGCAGATGGGCGACGACCTCGGTGTCCGTCTCGGAGGCGAGGTCGTGACCGCGGCCGGCCAGCTCCGCCCGCAGCGCGGCGAAGTTCTCGATGATGCCGTTGTGCACGACGGCGACCCGGCCCGCGTTGTCCAGGTGCGGGTGGGCGTTGGCGTCGGTGGGGCCGCCGTGCGTGGCCCAGCGGGTGTGCCCGATGCCGGTGGCGCCGGCCGGCAGCGGGTGCTCGCTCAGCTCCTTCTCCAGGTTGACGAGCTTCCCGGCCCGCTTGGCGGCGGCGATCCCGCCGTCCGCGAGCACGGCCACGCCCGCCGAGTCGTACCCCCGGTACTCCAGTCGCTTCAGTCCGGCCAGCACGACATCGAGCGCCGACTGCGACCCCACATATCCTACGATTCCGCACATGCCCGGCAGCTTATGGTCAACTTCAGTCACCGACCCGGCACCGCGTGCTCACCGCGTGCCCGAAATCGGAAATTCCCACCGGTGCGCCACAGCGGCGGCGTGACGGTGGCGACGTGACGGTGGCGGCGTGACGGTGGCGACGTGACAGCGGGCAGCGTGACCGCGGCAGCGTGACGCAGCCCACCTGCCGTCCCGTTCGTACTCCGTTAACAATGGACTGTGATCACACCGGTCTCTCCGACCCCCCGGAGCGCCCACCGGCACAGGCCGGAGGCGACTCCCTACCTCGACCTCACCCGCGCCGAGTGGAGCGCGCTGCGCGAGAAGACGCCGCTGCCCCTCACCGCCGAGGAGGTCGAGAAGCTGCGCGGCCTCGGCGACGTCATCGACCTCGACGAGGTGCGGGACATCTACCTCCCGCTCTCCCGCCTGCTCAACCTCTACGTCGGCGCCACCGACGGCCTGCGCGGCGCGCTCAACACCTTCCTCGGTGAACAGGGCTCCCAGTCGGGCACCCCCTTCGTCATAGGGGTCGCCGGTTCGGTGGCGGTGGGCAAGTCCACCGTCGCCCGCCTCCTCCAGGCGCTGCTGTCCCGCTGGCCCGAGCACCCGCACGTGGAGCTGGTCACCACCGACGGTTTCCTGCTGCCCACGGCGGAGCTGCGCGAGCGCGGCCTGATGTCCCGCAAGGGGTTCCCCGAGTCCTACGACCGCCGCGCCCTGACCCGCTTCGTCGCCGACGTCAAGGCCGGCAAGGACGAGGTGACGGCCCCCGTCTACTCCCACCTGATCTACGACATCGTGCCCGGCGAGAAGCTGACCGTCCGCCGCCCGGACATCCTGATCGTCGAGGGTCTCAACGTCCTCCAGCCCGCCCTGCCCGGCAAGGACGGCCGCACCCGGGTGGGCCTCGCCGACTACTTCGACTTCAGCGTGTACGTCGACGCCCGCGCCGAGGACATCGAGAGCTGGTATCTGGCCCGCTTCCGCAAGCTGCGCGCCACCGCCTTCCAGAACCCCTCCTCGTACTTCCGCAAGTACACCCAGGTCTCCGAGGAGGAGGCCCTCGACTACGCCCGCACCACCTGGCGGACCATCAACAAGCCCAACCTCGTGGAGAACGTGGCCCCCACCCGCGGCCGCGCCGCGCTGATCGTGCGCAAGGGCCCGGACCACAAGGTGCAGCGGCTGAGTCTGCGCAAGTTGTGATTCCGGGGCGCGCCGCGGGTTAGATGAGGCTCATGCTGCATCTGCGTCTGATCACCCCGGCCGGGCGGACCGATGAGGTGGTCCACCGGATCGAGTCGACGGTCGGCACCACCCACCTCGTGGTCCTGCCGGGCGCCGCCCGCTCCCCGGCCGGCGACGTCGTCCTGTGCGACGTGGCCCGCGAGGCCGGCGACGGGCTGATCGAGGAACTGCGCGACCTGGGTCTGGAACGCGACGGCGCCATCACCGTCGAGAACATCGACCTGTCGCTGTCGGAGAACGCCGACCGGGCCGAGCGGGAGGCGCCCGGCGAGGCCGCGGACGCCGTGCTGTGGGAGCAGTTGGAGGAGGCGACGCACGAGGAGTCGACGCTGTCGGTCACCTACGTCGCGTTCCTCACGATCGCGACGATGCTCGCGGCCTGCGGTGTGGTGCTCGACAACGCGATCCTGATCGTGGGCGCGATGGCGGTGGGCCCGGAGTTCGGACCGCTGGCCGGCATCTGCACGGCGGCGGTCCAGCGCGCGCCGAAACTGGCGGCACGCTCGGCACTCGCCCTGCTGGTGGGCTTCGCGGTGGCCATGGCGGTCACCGCCGGCTTCAGCCTCTTCATGGACGCCGTCGACCTGTTCAGCAAGGCCCGGCTGGAGGCGGACCGGCCCAACACCGGGTTCGTCTACGCCCCGGACTGGTTCTCGTTCATCGTGGCGGTCCTGGCCGGCGCCGCGGGGATGCTCTCGCTGACCTCCGCCAAGTCCGGCGCCCTGGTCGGCGTCGCCATCTCGGTGACCACGGTCCCGGCCGCCGCCAACGCGGCCGTCGCCTTCGTCTACACCGACACCCACCAGGGCTGGCACTCGCTGCAGCAACTCGTACTGAACCTGTTCGGCATCATCCTGGCCGGCACCCTGACCCTGCTCGCCCAGAAGGCCCTGTGGGCGACGAAGCGACGCCGAGGAGCGGAACGCCCTCGGGGGCTGTCCGGCGGACCTCAGCGGCACAGCACCCGCTGAACGCCAGGCGCCAGGCACCGGCCACCGGCCACCGGCCACCGGCCACCGGCGAGCCTCCTCCGACCCGACCCGCCCCGACCCGACCCGACCCGCCCGGAGAACTACCCGAGCGCCGCCTTCACCGAATCGGCCAGCCGCCCCGCGACGGACCGGGCCTGCTCGATGTCGGCCGCCTCCACCATCACCCGGACCAGCGGCTCCGTCCCGGAGGGACGCAGCAGCACCCGCCCGGTGGCGCCCAGCTCCCGTTCCGCCTCGGACACCGCCGTGGCCAGCTCAGCGGACGTCCCCACCCGGGACCTGTCCACGTCCGGCACATTGATCAGGACCTGCGGCAGCCGCTCCATGACGGACGCCAGCTCCCGCAGCGTACGGCCGGACTCGGCGACCCGTGCCGCCAGCAGCAGCCCGGTCAGCGTGCCGTCACCCGTCGTGGCGTGGTCCAGGACGATGACGTGCCCGGACTGCTCGCCGCCGAGCGCGTACCCGCCCCGCTTCATCTCCTCCAGCACGTACCGGTCGCCGACCCCGGTCTGCGCGAACCGGATGCCCTCGCGCTCCATGGCCAGCTTGAAGCCCAGGTTGGACATGACCGTCGCGACGACCGTGTCCGAGCGCAGCGCCGCCCGCTCGCGCATCGCCAGCGCGAGCACCGCGAGGATCTGGTCGCCGTCGATCTCCGCGCCGGTGTGGTCCACCGCGAGGCACCGGTCCGCGTCGCCGTCGTGCGCGATACCGAGGTCCGCGCCGTGCGCCACGACCGCGGCCCGCAGCTTCCCCAGGTGGGTCGAGCCGCACCCGTCGTTGATGTTGAGGCCGTCCGGCTCCGCGCCGATGGTGACGACCTGGGCGCCGGCCCGCGCGAACGCCTCCGGCGAGACCCGGAACGCCGCGCCGTGCGCCTCGTCCAGCACGATCCGCAGCCCGTCGAGGCGGTTCGGCAGCACGCCGACGAGATGGGCGACGTACTGGTCGCGCCCCTCGGCGTAGTCGCGGACCCGGCCGACACCGGAGCCGGTCGGGCGGTTCCAGGGGGCGCCGGTGCGGTGCTCCTGGTAGACCGACTCGATCCGGTCCTCCAGCTCGTCGGCGAGTTTGTGTCCGCCGCGGGCGAAGAACTTGATGCCGTTGTCCGGCATGGCGTTGTGGCTGGCGGAGAGCATCACGCCGAGGTCGGCGCCGAGCGCGCCGGTGAGGTGGGCGACGGCCGGCGTCGGCAGCACGCCGACCCGCAGCACGTCCACGCCGGCGCTGGCCAGGCCCGCGACCACGGCGGCCTCCAGGAACTCCCCCGACGCCCGCGGGTCGCGGCCGACCACGGCGGTCGGCCGGTGTCCCTCGAACGTGCCCGCCTCGGCCAGTACGTGCGCCGCGGCGACGGAGAGGCCGAGCGCCAGCTCCGCCGTCAGGTCCACATTGGCGACACCGCGCACGCCGTCCGTGCCGAAGAGTCGTCCCACTTGTCCTCCTGAGGAAGCGTCAGTCCGCCGAGCCGGGCCGGATGCGGCCATACGATCACACAAGCCTTTGAGCGTCTTGTGCCGTTATACGCCTCGCGGTCGGAATAGACGAACGCCCCGGCAGCACAAGGGCGTGCCGCCGGGGCGTTCGGAGTACGAACAGCGCGTGATGCTTAGCGCTTGCTGTACTGGGGAGCCTTACGGGCCTTCTTGAGACCGGCCTTCTTGCGCTCGACCGCGCGGTCGTCGCGCTTGAGGAAGCCGGCCTTCTTCAGGGCGCCGCGGTTGTTGTCGACGTCGGCCTCGTTGAGGGCGCGGGCGACACCGAGGCGCAGGGCACCGGCCTGGCCGGAGACGCCGCCACCCGAGATGCGGGCGATGACGTCGTAGCGGCCCTCCAGCTCAAGCACCTTGAAGGGCTCGTTGACTTCCTGCTGGTGCACCTTGTTCGGGAGGTAGTCCTCCAGGGTGCGGCCGTTGATCTTCCACTTGCCGCTGCCCGGGACGATCCGGACCCGGGCGATGGCGTTCTTGCGACGGCCCAGGCCGGCGGCCGGCTGGGGCTCACCGAAGCGGGACGGGTTCGACTCCGAGGTGTACTCGCCCTCGACGGGCACCTCGGACTCGGTGGTGTAGCTCTCGATGTCAAGCTCTTCGAGCGGCTGCTCGGCAGTGGTCTCGGCCACGATGCTCCTCAGATTCTGTTCAGTCTTAGGGGGTGTGGCCGGTGTTACTGCGCGACCTGGGTGATCTCGAACGGCTGCGGCTGCTGCGCGCCGTGCGGGTGCTGGTCACCCTTGTAGACCTTCAGCTTCGACAGCATCTGACGGCCCAGCGTGTTCTTGGGGAGCATGCCCTTGACGGCCTTCTCGATGGCCTTCTCGGGGTTCTTGTCCAGCAGCTCGTCGTAGCGGACGGAGCGCAGACCACCCGGGTAGCCCGAGTGGCGGTACGCCATCTTCTGGGTCCGCTTGTTGCCGGAGAGGTGCACCTTGTCGGCGTTGATGATGATGACGAAGTCACCGGTGTCGACGTGGGGCGCGTAGATCGGCTTGTGCTTGCCGCGGAGGATGGAGGCCGTAGTGGAGGCCAGACGGCCCAGGACGACGTCCTGAGCGTCGATGACGTGCCACTGGCGCGTCACATCGCCGGGCTTGGGGCTGTACGTACGCACGGTTCGTAGCCTTCGCTTCGAGTGAATGGTCCATAACTGGTCACCGAAACGATCACGACAGCCTGGACCGCACTGCGGCGACGCATACCGCGTACGTGGGGTCGCTGGTCATCGGCCCGGTGGACCGGTGTAAGGGCCCGTCCCGTGAGAATGAGCAAGCCAATACACAACGAACAAGCAGCTTACCGGGGCTCCCCGAAAGGGTCAAAACGAGGGATCACACGGTTTCGCCGTTCACTTCCACTGTACGTGCCCGCGGACCCGGTCCGGCGAGCCGGCCGTCCCCGGCCGCCCGGCCCCCGGCCGCCCCGGCGCGCGCGGCCACCGTGCCCGCCAGCACCACCAGGGTGAACGCGTCCTTGAAGGCCCGGCGCCCGGCCGCCTCCAGACCGGGCCAGGTCAGCCCCGGGAGCTGCGGCACCAGGGCGATCCAGAACCACGGCCGCCGGGCGGCCGAGCCCGGGTACGGCAGCCCGGCGAGCAGCAGCGGCAGCACGACCAGCAGGTAGTGGTTGTAGGACGGCCGGGAGACCAGGAACGCGGCCAGCATCAGGCAGACCGCCGTCTCGGCCGGCCGCAGCGGCCCCGCGTCGCCCCGGCGCCAGCGTCCCCACGCGCAGAGCACCCCGGCCCCGGCCGCCAGCAGGGCCAGCGCCTCGGCGAGCGGGCGCGGCACCCCGAGGCGGGGCAGCACGGCCGCCGGGGACGCCTCGTAGAGCCGTACGAAGCCGTCCTCGCCGTGGAGCAGGAACGGCAGGGTGCGGGTGAGGAAACCGGCCGGGTCCGGCATCAGCAGCGCCGCCACCCCGGAGGCGAGGGCGGGCACCAGGACGGCCGCCGCCAGCGCCCGCCACCGCCCGGCCAGCACGAAGAGCAGGGCCACCGGCGCGAGCAGCGGCTTCAGCGCCACCGCGGCGCCGATCACCACGCCCGCCGCCACCCACCGGCCGCGGTCGGCCAGCAGCAGGCACAGCGGCAGCGCCAGTGCCGCGGTCGCCGTCCAGTTGCCCAGCCGCACCAGGTGCCCGAAGGGCGCGAAGCCCGCCGCCAGACCGAGCAGGCCGAGGGCGGCCAGCCGGCTGGTCCGGGGCACGCGGTGCAACCGCAGGGCGCAGGCCCAGCCCAGCGCCAGCAGGCCCGCCACCGCGAAGGGCACGGCCACCCGCAGCGCCGCCTGCGGCAGCAGGGCCTGCGGCACGGCGGCCAGCACCGCGCTCGGGAAGTAGAGGAAGTGCGGATCGTCGTAGGGATCGCCGCCGGCCAGCCAGGTGCGGGCCGCCCGGACGACGATCGCGTTGTCCATCCCGCCGTCCGGGGTCACCCGGGCGCTCTGCGCGGCGAGCGTGCCCAGCACCGCCGCGAGCACCACCCACGCGTGCCGCCCCGCCGGTCGCACCAACCACCCGGAGATGTCGCTTTTGCCCATCCACATGAACGGAACGCTAGGGGCTGCGAACCCTCCGGAGGCGGACCAGCGCGCCCCCTCTCCCGTCTAAGATGCGCCCCATGAGCTTTGGGCAGGGGGGACCCGACTCCCAGTGGGATCCCTGGACTCCGCAATCCGAGCAGCAGCAACAGCGGCAGCCGTGGAGCGGCGGCGGCGACGACGGCACCCCGGACTGGGCCGCGCTGGCCGAGGCGTCCGAGGCGCGCGCCAAACGCCGCCGGCTGCTGTTCATCGGCGGGGGCGCGCTGGCGACCGTGGCGGTGGCGGCCGCCGTCGCCGTGGCCGTGGTCTCGACCAACGGGTCGAACAGCGCGTCGGACTCGCCGTCCGCGCGGCTGCCCTCGACGGCCGACATCCCGAGCGCCACCAGCGGGGCCCCGTCGTTCGCCCCGACCAGCGCGCCGCCGCCGCTGGACCCCAAGGACTTCGTCGCCAGCGCGAAGAAGGACAAGGCGCCGCTCGGCCCGGACACCCTCTTCCCCGGCACCCAGCTCACCATGGGCGAGACGGTGTACAGGAAGGGCCCGACGGCCGACACCCTGACCTGCTCCTCCGCCGCCCGGCGGACCCTGCCCAAGGTGCTCACCGACAACGGCTGCACCCGGCTGATCCGCGTCACCTACACCAAGGACGACATCGCGGTCACGGTCGGCGTGGCCGTCTTCGACACCGAGGCGCAGGCCACCGCGGCCAAGTCGCAGGCCGACACCAAGAGCAGTGTGAAGTCGCTCTCCGGCGGCGGCGTCGGCGCCTTCTGCGCGGGCGCGGTCTGCCGGACCACGACCAACGCCTACGGCCGCTACGCCTACTTCACGGTCGCCGGGTTCACCAGCGCCAAGAACGTGACGGAGCAGGACACGGCGGTCTTCCGGACCGGCGACGACCTCGGAGAGTTCGCCTTCCGGCAGATCCGCCGCCGCGGCGAGGCCCAGGCGTCGGCCGCGGCGGAGCAGTAGGAACAGTACGAGCAGTACGAGCAGTACGAGCAGTACGAGCAGTACGAGCGCCGCCGGGAGACGAGCGGGAGGGGCCGATATCGCCCCGGCCGGTCAGTCGCAGCAGCCCGCCTCGGTCACAGCGCCGGTCACGGCGTCGGCCGCCCCGGGCAGCGACCGCCTGTTGCGCGCCTCCTTGCTGCGCGCGGCGAGCAGCTCGTCGGCCGGGTAGCCGACCTCCTCCAGCGTCAGCCCGTGCGGCCGCACGACATGCACCGCCGAGTCCCGTACGCCGGCGGCGAGCACCTTGCCCGGCCAGTCGGGCCCCCGGTGCCCGTCCCCGACGAAGAGCAGCGCCCCGATGAGCGAGCGCACCATGTTGTGGCAGAAGGCGTCGGCCCGGACGGTGGCGGTGACGATCCCGTCGTCCCCGCGCACCAGGCTCAGCTCCTGGAGGGTGCGGATGGTCGTCGCGCCCTCCCGCTTCTTGCAGTAGGCGGCGAAGTCGTGCTCGCCCAGCAGCGCGCGGGCGGCCTCGTTCATGGCGGCCACGTCGAGCGGCCAGTCGTGCCACAGCACATGTCCCCGCAGCAGCGGGTCGACACCGCCCGGCTCGTCGCCGACACGGTAGGCGTACCGCCGCCAGACGGCCGAGAACCGCGCGTTGAACCCCGCGGGCGCCTCGGTCAGCGACCACACCCGCACGTCCCTGCCGAGCCGCCCCGCGAGCCGCTTCAGCAGCTTCTCCCGGTGCTCGCCCCACAGCTCCACGGGCAGGTCGACATGGGCCACCTGGCCGCGGGCGTGCACCCCGGCGTCCGTCCGCCCGGCCACGGTCAGCTCGTACGTCGTCTCCCCCGACCGCGTCACCGTGCGCAGCGCGTTCTCGATCTCGCCCTGCACGGTCCGCCGCCCGCCGGCCTGCTTGGCCCACCCGGAGAACTCACTCCCGTCGTACGAGAGGTCCAACCGCACCCGTACGAACCCGGCCTCAACTTCGTCACTCACCCAGAGATCCTCTCAGCACACGGAAGCGGGCCCGCCCCCCGGAAAAAAGGGGGGCGGGCCCGCCCACGCGACAGCCCTCGGCAGAACGCTTACGCGTCCTTCGACTCCTCGGCGGCGTCCTCGGCCTTGGTGTCCTCGGCCTTGGTGTCCTCAGCCTTGGTGTCCTCGGCCTTGGTCTCCTCGGCAGCCGGAGCGGCCTCGGCGTCCTTGGCGGAACGCTTGGTCGCGGCCTCGGCCTCACCGGTCGCCTGCTGCGCCACGGTCAGCGCCTCGACCAGCTCGATGACGGCCATCGGCGCGTTGTCACCACGGCGGTTGCCGATCTTGGTGATGCGCGTGTAGCCACCGGGACGGTTCTCGTAGCGCGGGCCGATCTCGGTGAAGAGCGTGTGCACGATGCTCTTGTCCGTGATCACCTGGAGCACCTGACGGCGGTTGTGCAGGTCGCCCCGCTTCGCCTTGGTGACCAGACGCTCGGCGTACGGACGCAGCTTGCGCGCCTTCGCCTCGGTGGTCGTGATCTTGCCGTGCTCGAAGAGCGACTTCGCGAGGTTCGCGAGGAGCAGCTTCTCGTGCGCGGCGCTGCCGCCCAGACGGGCACCCTTGGTGGGCCTCGGCATGATGTTTCTCCTTGGTGTCTGCCCCGGCCGTATCAGGTACCGGAGTCAGTGTCCGAGCGGGCGATCGCCCGTCGGAGATCCAGGCTCCCGGAGGTGCCTGGAGGGGGCGCGGGGCGGTGCCGGCGTACGACGGCACCCCCGCGTCCGGGGACCGGTCAGTACTGCTCGGTCTCCACGAAGCCCGCGTCCACGTCGTCGTCCGCGCCGAACGCGTCCGCCGCGGCGGTCGGGTCGAACCCGGGAGGCGAGTCCTTGAGCGCGAGGCTCATCCCGGCCAGCTTCGCCTTGACCTCGTCGATGGACTTCGCACCGAAGTTGCGGATGTCCAGCAGGTCCGCCTCGGAGCGGGCGACCAGCTCACCCACGGAGTGGATGCCCTCACGCTTGAGGCAGTTGTAGGAGCGGACCGTCAGCTCCAGCTCCTCGATCGGCAGCGCGAGATCGGCGGCGAGGGCGGCGTCCGTGGGGGACGGGCCCATGTCGATGCCCTCGGCGTCGATGTTCAGCTCGCGCGCGAGACCGAACAGCTCGACCAGCGTCTTACCGGCGGAGGCCATGGCGTCACGCGGACGCATCGCCTGCTTGGTCTCGACGTCGACGATCAGCTTGTCGAAGTCGGTGCGCTGCTCGACACGCGTGGCCTCGACCTTGTACGTGACCTTGAGCACCGGCGAGTAGATCGAGTCGACCGGGATGCGCCCGATCTCCTGGCCGAGCTGCTTGTTCTGCACGGCGGAGACGTAGCCGCGGCCGCGCTCGACGGTCAGCTCCATCTCCAGCTTGCCCTTGCCGTTGAGCGTGGCGAGGACGAGGTCGGGGTTGTGCACCTCGACACCGGCCGGGGGCGCGATGTCGGCGGCGGTGACCAGACCCGGGCCCTGCTTGCGCAGGTACATCACGACCGGCTCGTCGTGCTCCGAGGAGACGACGAGCTGCTTGATGTTGAGGATCAGGTCGGTGACGTCCTCCTTGACGCCCGGCACGGTGGTGAACTCGTGCAGGACACCGTCGATCCGGATGCTGGTGACAGCCGCACCGGGGATCGACGACAGGAGCGTACGCCGCAGGGAGTTGCCGAGGGTGTAGCCGAAGCCCGGCTCCAGCGGCTCGATGACGAACCGGGAGCGGAACTCGTCGACGACCTCTTCGGTCAACGAGGGACGCTGAGCGATCAGCATGTGGTGTTCCTTCAGTCAGGGGCGCCCGCTATTTGACGCCCGAGCAGTACTGCAAGGGTACGGGCGGCACGACCGAAAGAGCCGTACCGCCCGGAAGTCCTTGGTGAAGCGAGATCAGACGCGACGACGCTTCGGCGGACGGCAGCCGTTGTGCGGGGTCGGGGTGACGTCCTGGATGGAGCCCACCTCGAGACCGGTCGCCTGGAGCGAACGGATGGCGGTCTCACGACCGGAACCCGGGCCCTTGACGAACACGTCGACCTTGCGCATGCCGTGCTCCTGGGCGCGGCGGGCAGCCGACTCGGCGGCCATCTGCGCGGCGAACGGCGTGGACTTGCGGGAGCCCTTGAAGCCGACGTGGCCGGCGGAGGCCCACGAGATCACGTTGCCGGTCGGGTCGGTGATCGACACGATCGTGTTGTTGAACGTGCTCTTGATGTGCGCGTGGCCGTGAGCGACGTTCTTCTTTTCCTTGCGGCGCACCTTCTTGGCAGCGCCCTGACGACCCTTGGGGGGCATCTATAACTCCTACGGGAGGTGGTCGGTCCTACAGCGAAGACCGCTGGACGGCATGTCCGCTGCGGACTACTTCTTGCCCGGCTTCTTCTTGCCGGCGATGGCGCGACGCGGGCCCTTGCGGGTGCGGGCGTTGGTGCTGGTGCGCTGACCGCGGACGGGCAGGCCACGACGGTGACGCAGACCCTGGTACGTGCCGATCTCGACCTTGCGGCGGATGTCGGCCTGCACCTCGCGACGGAGGTCACCCTCGGTCTTGATGTTGGCGTCCACGTACTCGCGGATCGCGACGAGCTGCTCCTCGGAGAGGTCGCGAACCCGGGTGTTCGGGTCGATGCCGGTCTCGGCCAGCGTCTGCTGCGAGAGCGTCCGCCCGATACCGAACACGTAGGTCAGGGCGATCTCCACGCGCTTTTCGCGCGGGATGTCGACACCGGAAACGCGTGCCATTCAATGGCTCCTGGTGATCTTCGGAGGTCTTCCGCAAGACCTGATCCCGGTCCGCCGTACTAGGTACGGACAAGGTCCCCGGCCTCCGAACCGGGGGTGTCGGGCGCGTACGCCCGGGTCCTGCGTATGAACATACTCAGCTCGCGTCGCGCGAATCTCTGCGAAGACGATGCAGAGGGTACGGTCTGTGGTGCGTCAGCCCTGGCGCTGCTTGTGGCGCGGGTTGTCGCAGATGACCATGACCCGGCCGTGACGGCGGATCACCCTGCACTTGTCGCAGATCTTCTTGACGCTCGGCTTGACCTTCATGGGTGTGAGGTTCTCCGGGTCAGTTGCCGGCGGACCCACGCGAGAGCCGCGCGGGACGTGGGCAAGATCTACTTGTACCGGTAGACGATCCGGCCACGGGTCAGGTCGTACGGAGACAACTCCACCACGACCCGGTCGTCAGGGAGGATACGGATGTAGTGCATACGCATCTTGCCGCTGATGTGTGCCAGGACCTGGTGGCCGTTCTGGAGCTCGACCTTGAACATGGCGTTCGGCAGAGACTCGACGACAGTGCCCTCGATCTCGATGGCACCCTGCTTCTTGGCCACGCTTCCCCTTCGAATCGACTACCTTGATCGACTCTCGCGCGAGGTGATGACGCATACAGACATGCGAGTGCACAAGAGCCGACGAGTCAGTCTACGACAGCATCCCCGGAAAGGCGAAACCAGAAAGTCTGCCCAGTCCCGGAGATCACTATGCGAGCGGGTCGGGCGCCGCGGTGATCCCCAGCTCGGCCAGCTTGGCCCGGCCGCCGTCCGGCGCGGTGAGCACCAGGGGGCCCTGTTCGGTCAGGGCGACGGAGTGCTCCCAGTGGGAGGACCAGGTGCCGTCGGTGGTGACGACGGTCCACTCGTCCTCCAGGACGGCCGTCTTCGGGGTGCCGAGCGACACCATCGGCTCGATGGCCAGGCAGAAGCCCGGCACCAGCTTGGGGCCCTTGCCGCGCCGGCGGTCCACGTAGTTCAGCAGGTGCGGGTCCATGTGCATCTCGGTGCCGATGCCGTGGCCGCCGTAGTCCTCGATGATCCCGTAGCGGCCGCCGCCGGGCTTGGGCTGGCGGCGGATGTAGGTCTCGACGGCCCGGGAGACGTCGACGAGCCGGTTGCCCTGCTTCATCGCCGCGATACCGGCCCACATCGACTCCTCGGTCACCCGGGACAGCTCGATCAGCTCCGGGGAGTGACCGGACCCCACGAAGGCGGTGTAGGCGGCGTCACCGTGCCAGCCGTCGATGATCGCGCCGCAGTCGACGGAGATGATGTCGCCGTCCTTCAGGACGGTCCTGTCGTCGGGGATGCCGTGGACGACGACCTCGTTGGCCGAGGTGCAGATGGTCGCGGGGAAGCCCCCGTAGCCGAGGAAGTTCGGCTTGGCGCCGTGCTCGGCCAGCACCTTGCGGGCGACCTGGTCCAGGTCCCTGGTGGTGGCACCCGGCACGGCCGCCTCGCGGGTGGCCGCGTGGATGGCGGCGACGACCAGCCCCGCCTCGCGCATCTTGGCGATCTGCTCGGGGCTCTTGATCTGCACCATGAAACCTGCGGCCTTTCTGGACCGGGAGAGAGACGGACCCGTCCCACGATACGTGGGGCATCACCCACCCCCCACAGCACAGCCGCGGCCCCGGGAACGGGACCGCGGCTGCGACGGGCGGGGGGACTACTTGTCGGTGTCGCTGTCGCTGTCGCGCTTCAGCGCTTCCAGCGCGCGCCCGGTGACCTCGTCCACCGCGCCCATCGCCGAGATCGTGACCACCAGGCCCTGGGCCTTGTAGTAGTCGATGATCGGCTCGGTCTGCGTGTGGTAGACCTCCAGCCGCTTGCGGACCGTCTCCTCGGAGTCGTCGTCCCGCTGGTACAGCTCGCCGCCGCAGACGTCGCAGACGCCCTCCCGGGCCGGCTGCTTGTACGTCTCGTGGAAGACGTGCGCCGAGTCGTTGCGGCACACGCGGCGGCCCGCGATGCGCTTGACGACCTCTTCCTCCGGCGCCTCCAGGTCCAGCACCGCGTCGAGCCTCATGTCCTCGGTGTCCAGCAGCACGTCCAGCGCCTGGGCCTGGGAGACGTTGCGCGGGAAGCCGTCCAGCAGGAAACCGCCCTCGGCGTCGGGCTGCTCCATCCGGTCCTTCGCCATGGCGATGGTGACCTCGTCGGGGACGAGGTTCCCGGCGTCCATGTAGGACTTGGCGAGCTTGCCCAGCTCCGTCTGCCGGCTGATGTTGGCGCGGAACAGGTCACCCGTGGAGATGTGCGGGATGTGCAGCGTCTCGGCAAGGCGGGTGGCCTGCGTTCCCTTACCGGCACCCGGCGGCCCGACGAGGACGATTCGCATCAGCGGAGGAACCCTTCGTAATTGCGCTGCTGGAGCTGGCTCTCGATCTGCTTCACCGTCTCGAGACCGACACCCACGATGATCAGGATGCTCGTCCCACCGAACGGGAAGTTCTGGTTTGCCCCGAAACCAACCAACGCCATCGTCGGTACGAGAGCGATAAGACCCAGATACAGCGAACCCGGCCAGGTGATCCGGTTGAGTACGTAGCTCAGATACTCAGCGGTCGGTCGGCCAGCCCGGATGCCCGGGATGAAGCCACCATACTTCTTCATGTTGTCGGCTACTTCTTCGGGGTTGAAGGAGATCGCCACATAGAAGAACGCGAAGAAAACGATCAGCAAGAAGTACATGCTGATGTAAATGGGGTGGTCGCCCTTGACGAGGTTGGCCTCGATCCAGGTCTTCCACCCGGACGTGCCGCTGGAGAACTGGGCGATCAGGGCCGGGATGTAGAGCAGCGACGAGGCGAAGATGACGGGGATCACACCCGCCTGGTTCACCTTCAGCGGGATGTAGGTCGACGTACCGCCGTAGGAACGGCGGCCGATCATCCGCTTCGCGTACTGCACCGGAATGCGGCGCTGCGCCTGTTCGACGAAGACCACCAGGCCGACCATGACCAGGCCGACCACGATGACCGTGCCGAACTCGATCCAGCCCCCGGCCAGGTCGCCCTGCGTCTTGATGGCCCACAGGGCGGACGGGAAGGTCGCCGCGATCGAGATGAACATGAGGATCGACATGCCGTTGCCGATGCCGCGGTCGGTGATCAGCTCACCGAGCCACATCACGACGGCGGTGCCGGCGGTCATGGTGACCACCATGACGATGGTGGTGAAGATGGCCCGGTCCGGGACGATGCTGCTCGCGACGGTGCAGCCGGAGAACAGCGCGCCGCTGCGGGCGGTGGCGACGAGACCGGTGCCCTGGAGGATGGCGAGTGCCATGGTCAGATAGCGGGTGTACTGCGTGATCTTCGCCGTGCCGGCCTGGCCCTCCTTCTTCAGGGCTTCCAGGCGCGGGATCACGACGGTCAGCAACTGCAGAATGATGCTGGCCGTGATGTACGGCATGATGCCGAGCGCGAAGACCGTGATCTGCAGCAGCGCGCCACCGCTGAACATGTTGACCAGTCCGAAGAGGCCCTGGTTGCCGGACGCCTGGTCCACACACTCCTGAACACTCTTGTAGTCCACGCCGGGGATCGGGATGTGCGTACCGACCCGGTACACCACGATGATCGCGAGCGTGAAGAGCAGCTTCTTGCGCAGGTCGGGCGTCTTGAACGCCCGGGCGAACGCGGTGAGCACGGTGCCTCCTGCGACCCCCGCGCGCGTGCGTCAAGGGTGACGGTCTTGAGGATTCGACTGACGACTGAATAGCTAACGGTCAACTACCGCCCAGGGTGCCCCATGTGTGACACCCGTGAAAGTGGGCAGTTCCGGTCACCTTACCGGCGGGAGTGCCGCCCTAGGAACGACCGACCGGGGATACCCCATTTGTGGGGTATCCCCGGTCGGGATCGCTCAAGTCATCGAGACGCCTGTGGTGTTCAGACGAGCTCGGTGACGCTGCCGCCGGCGGCGGCGATCTTCTCCTTGGCGGAGGCGGAGGCCTTGTCGACCCGCACCGTCAGCGCCACGGACAGTTCGCCCTCGCCGAGGACCTTGACGAGGCTGTTCTTGCGAACGGCGCCCTTCGCCACCAGGTCCTCGACCGTGACCTCGCCACCCTGCGGGTAGAGCGAGGCCAGCTTGTCGAGGTTCACGACCTGGAACTCGGTCTTGAACGGGTTCCGGAAGCCCTTGAGCTTCGGGAGACGCATGTGGAGGGGCATCTGGCCACCCTCGAAGCGCTCCGGAACCTGGTAACGGGCCTTCGTGCCCTTGGTACCACGACCGGCCGTCTTACCCTTCGACGCCTCACCACGACCCACACGGGTCTTCGCGGTCTTGGCGCCCGGGGCGGGACGGAGGTTGTGGATCTTGAGCGGGTTGTTTTCCGCCATGATCAGTCGACCTCCTCGACCGACACGAGGTGACGGACGGTGTGAACCATTCCGCGGAACTCGGGGCGGTCCTCCTTGACGACCTGCGTGTTGATGCCCTTGAGACCAAGGGAACGCAGGGTGTCACGGTGGTTCTGCTTGCTGCCGATGTAGGACTTGACCTGCGTAATCTTGAGCTGCGCCATGATTACGCACCCGCCCCGGCACGTGCGCGGAGAAGAGCCGCGGGTGCGACGTCCTCGAGCGGCAGACCGCGGCGGGCCGCGACCTCCTCGGGACGCTGCAGGCCCTTGAGGGCCGCCACGGTCGCGTGCACGATGTTGATGGCGTTGTCGGAGCCGAGCGACTTCGACAGGATGTCGTGGATACCGGCGCACTCGAGCACGGCGCGCACCGGGCCACCGGCGATGACGCCGGTACCGGGGGACGCGGGCTTGAGCAGCACGACGCCGGCAGCCTTCTCACCCTGGATGGGGTGAGGGATGGTGCCCTGGATGCGGGGGACCTTGAAGAAGTGCTTCTTGGCCTCCTCGACACCCTTGGCGATGGCGGCCGGCACCTCCTTGGCCTTGCCGTATCCGACACCGACGGTGCCGTCACCATCGCCCACCACGACCAGCGCGGTGAAGCTGAAGCGACGACCACCCTTCACAACCTTGGCGACACGGTTGATCGCGACGACGCGCTCAACGTATGCGGTCTTCTCGGCGGCGGCAGCGCCACCGTCACGGCCCTTCCGGTCCCGCCGCTCGCCGCCACCGGCACCGCCACCGCGGCGCTGGGGTCCAGCCATTGGAATTACCTCTCTCTGTTTCCGCTAGCTACGCGCCAACGATGTTTGTCGCTGACGCGACGGGCGGTCCTAGAACTTCAGACCGGCTTCGCGGGCGGCGTCCGCCAGGGCGGCGATGCGCCCGGCGTACTGGTTACCACCTCGGTCGAACACGACGGCCTCGACACCGGCGGCCTTGGCGCGCTCGGCGACCAGGGCCCCGACCTGCTTGGCCTGCGACGACTTGTCGGACTCGCCGCCACGGATCGAGGTGTCCAGGGTGGACGCCGACGCAAGGGTGTGACCCTTGAGGTCGTCGATCACCTGGGCCACGATGTGGCGGTTGGAGCGAGTAACGACCAGACGGGGACGCTCCGACGTACCACCGACCCGCTTGCGGATCCGGATGTGCCGGCGCTTGATCGCGGCGCGCTTGTAGGCGTCGCCCTTGAGGATCTTCTGTCCGTATGCCATGGCTTACTTACCCGCCTTTCCGACCTTGCGGCGGATGACTTCGCCCTCGTACTTGACGCCCTTGGCCTTGTACGGGTCGGGCTTGCGCAGCTTGCGGATGTTGGCCGCAACCTCGCCGACCTTCTGCTTGTCGATGCCCTCGACCGAGAAGTGCGTCGGGTTCTCCACCTTGAAGGTGATGCCCTCGGGCGCCTCGACGGTGATCGAGTGGCTGTAGCCGAGCGCGAACTCAAGGGTCGAGCCCTTGGCCGCGACGCGGTAACCGACACCGCTGATCTCGAGCTTCTTCACGTAACCCTGGGTCACGCCGGTGATCATGTTCGCCACCAGCGTGCGGGACAGGCCGTGCAGGGCCTTGTTCTGACGCTCGTCGTTGGGGCGGGTGACGTTGAGCACGCCGTCCTCACCCTTGGCGATCTCGATCGGCGCCACGACGGTGTGGGTCAGCGAGCCCTTGGGGCCCTTGACCGCGACCGTCTGGCCGTCGATGGTGACATCCACGCCGGCGGGAACCGCGATGGGGAGCTTGCCGATGCGCGACATAGCTGTTTCCTCCGTTCCCTTCCGCTACCAGACGTAGGCGAGGACTTCCCCACCCACGCCCTTCTTGCCGGCCTGCTTGTCGGTGAGGAGCCCGTGCGACGTGGAGATGATCGCCACGCCGAGGCCGCCCAGCACCTTCGGCAGGGAGGTGGACTTCGCGTACACCCGGAGACCGGGCTTGGAGATCCGCTTGATGCCCGCGATGGAGCGCTCACGGTTCGGGCCGAACTTCAGCTCAAGGGTGAGGTTCTTGCCGACCTCGGCGTCCTCGACCTTCCAGCCCGTGATGAAGCCCTCCTGCTGGAGGATCTCCGCGATGTGAGACTTGATCTTGGAAGCGGGCATCACCACGGAGTCGTGGTACGCCGAGTTCGCGTTCCGCAGACGCGTAAGCATGTCTGCGATCGGATCAGTCATGGTCATGAATTGGCCTTCGGCCTCTCTCGCCGGGGTTTCCTGGTGCGCCATCCCTCTCCCCGATCCGAGACGGGACGGGTGCGGCGCGGTGGACCTACGGCGTAGTAAGCAATCATGTGCAGGCAGTGCCTGCTGGCGTAAGGGCGGCAGACGCCCAACCCCGCTAGCCTACGGCATGCGGGAGCGGGCCTCTGCCGACCCAGTTGCTTACCGAGAGCTTCCGGAATCCCCAGAAGGGGATTACCAGGAGCTCTTGGTCACGCCCGGCAGCTCGCCGCGGTGAGCCATCTCACGAAGGCAGACGCGGCACAGGCCGAACTTGCGGTAGACGGAGTGCGGACGGCCGCAGCGCTGGCAGCGCGTGTAGCCGCGTACTCCGAACTTGGGCTTGCGAGCAGCCTTGGCAATCAGAGCCTTCTTCGCCATCTCGCTCACGCCTCCTTGAAGGGGAAGCCGAGGTGACGAAGGAGCGCGCGGCCCTCAGCGTCGTTGGTCGCCGTGGTCACCACGGTGATGTCCATACCCCGGGTGCGGTCGATCTTGTCCTGGTCGATCTCGTGGAACATGACCTGCTCCGTGAGACCGAAGGTGTAGTTGCCACGGCCGTCGAACTGCTTGGGGGACAGACCGCGGAAGTCGCGGATGCGCGGCAGCGCGAGCGACAGGGTGCGGTCCAGGAACTCCCACATGCGGTCGCCACGGAGCGTGACGTGGGCACCGATCGGCTGGCCCTCGCGCAGCTTGAACTGCGCGATGGACTTACGGGCCTTGGTGACGGCCGGCTTCTGACCGGTGATCGTGGTGAGGTCGCGAATCGCGCCGTCGATCAGCTTGGAGTCGCGGGCGGCGTCGCCCACACCCATGTTGACCACGATCTTGACGAGGCCGGGGATCTGCATGACGTTCTCGTACTTGAACTCGTCACGCAGCTTGCCCGCGATCTCCTCGCGGTACTTCGTCTTGAGACGCGGAGTGGTGGTGGTAGCCATCAGATGTCCTCACCCGTCCGCTTGGCAACGCGGATCTTGTTGCCCTCGTCGTCGAAGCGGTAACCGACGCGGGTCACGACCTTGTTGCCGTCCTTCTCCACGACCAACTGGACGTTGGAGACGTGGACGGGGGCCTCGGTCGTCACGATGCCGCCGGCCTGCGAGCCACTTGCGGTGGGTCCGGCCTTGGTGTGCTTCTTGACCCGGTTGACACCCTCGACCAGGACGCGGTCCTCACGGGGGAAGGCCGCGATGACCTTGCCCTGCTTGCCCTTGTCCTTGCCGGTGATGACCTGAACCAGGTCGCCCTTCTTGATCTTCATGCTCACAGCACCTCCGGCGCGAGGGAGATGATCTTCATGAACTTCTTCTCGCGCAGCTCACGGCCGACCGGGCCGAAGATACGGGTGCCGCGAGGGTCGCCGTCGTTCTTCAGAATGACGGCGGCGTTCTCGTCGAAACGGATGTACGAGCCGTCGGGACGGCGGCGCTCCTTGACGGTGCGAACGATGACCGCCTTGACGACGTCACCCTTCTTCACGTTGCCGCCGGGGATCGCGTCCTTGACGGTGGCGACGATGACGTCACCGATACCCGCGTAGCGGCGACCGGAGCCACCGAGCACACGGATGGTGAGAATTTCCTTCGCACCCGTGTTGTCGGCGACCCGAAGTCGCGACTCCTGCTGGATCACGTCTATCTCCTGATTGTCTGCCGGTTCCCCGGGGGCCGGTCAGCGACCGGCCCCCAGAGCCTGGCGGAACTCACCTGCGGGAGACCCCGCAGGAATATCTTGCTGAAGGAATCCCCTCGCGGGGACTACTTGGCCTTCTCGAGGATCTCGACGACGCGCCAGCGCTTGGTCGAGGACAGCGGCCGGGTCTCCATCAGGAGGACACGGTCGCCGACACCGGCGGCGTTCTGCTCGTCGTGCGCCTTGAGCTTGTTCGTACGGCGGATGACCTTGCCGTACAGCGCGTGCTTCACGCGGTCCTCGACAGCGACGACGACGGTCTTGTCCATCTTGTCGCTGACGACGTAGCCCTCACGGGTCTTACGGAAGCCGCGCGCCTCGGTACCCGCGGCGGTGCCGCTGGTCGTTGCAGTCTGCTCTGTCACGTTGCTCTCGCTCATCAGGCGCTCTCCACCGTCTCGATGCCCAGCTCGCGCTCACGCATCAGGGTGTAGATCCGCGCGATGTCCTTACGGACGGCCTTCAGCCGGCCGTGGTTCTCGAGCTGGCCCGTCGCCGCCTGGAAGCGGAGGTTGAACAGCTCTTCCTTGGCTTCGCGAAGCTTGTTGAGCAGCTCCTCGTTGCCCAGCTCGCGCAGCTCGGACGCCTTGGTACCGGCCGACATCACGCTTCACCTGCCTCGCGCTTGACGATCTTGCACTTCATCGGCAGCTTGTGGGCCGCACGAGTCAGGGCTTCACGCGCGATCTTCTCGTTCGGGTAGGACAGCTCGAACATGACCCGGCCCGGGTGCACGTTGGCCACCCACCACTCGGGGGAACCCTTACCGGAACCCATGCGGGTCTCGGCGGGCTTCTTCGTCAGCGGACGGTCCGGGTAGATGTTGATCCAGACCTTGCCGCCACGCTTGATGTGGCGGGTCATCGCGATACGGGCCGCCTCGATCTGGCGGTTGGTCACGTATGCCGGCGTCATGGCCTGGATGCCGTACTCGCCGAACGAGACCTGCGTACCGCCCTTGGCCATGCCACGGCGCTTCGGGTGGTGCTGCTTGCGGTGCTTGACCCTACGGGGGATCAGCATGTCGGTCAGGCCTCCGTTCCGCCAGTAGAAGAGGACGGCGCCTCAGCGGCAGCGGCGGGAGCCTCGGCCTTGGGGGCCTCGGCAGCCGGCGCGGACTGCTGCGGCTTGCGGCCGCGACCGCCACGCTCGCCACCGCGACCGCCACCGCGGGCCGGGCGGTCGTTGCCGCCACCACGGGCCGGGCGGTTGCCGGCGCGGGCGGCGGCGTTCTCGGCGCGGACCTCGGCGATGTTCTTGACGTCGCCCTTGTAGATCCAGACCTTCACGCCGATGCGGCCGAAGGTCGTCTTGGCCTCGAAGAAGCCGTAGTCCACGTTGGCGCGGAGCGTGTGCAGGGGCACCCGGCCCTCGCGGTAGAACTCCGAGCGGGACATCTCGGCGCCGCCGAGGCGGCCACCGCACTGGATCTTGATGCCCTTGGCGCCGGCCTTCATCGTGCCCTGCATGCTCTTGCGCATGGCACGACGGAAGGAGACGCGGGAGGAGAGCTGCTCGGCGACCGCCTGGGCCACGAGCTGCGCGTCCGTCTCCGGGCTCTTGACCTCGAGGATGTTGAGCTGGACCTGCTTGCCGGTCAGCTTCTCCAGGTCACCGCGGATACGGTCGGCCTCCGCGCCGCGGCGGCCGATGACGATGCCCGGACGGGCGGTGTGGATGTCCACCCGCACGCGGTCACGGGTGCGCTCGATCTCCACCTTCGAGATGCCGGCGCGCTCCATGCCGGACGTCATCATCCGACGGATGGCGACGTCTTCCTTGACGTAGTCCTTGTACAGCTTGTCGGCATACCAACGCGACTTGAAGTCGGTCGTGATACCGAGCCGGAACCCGTGCGGGTTTACCTTCTGGCCCATTACCGGGTTCCTTCCTTGCTGCTGACGACCACGGTGATGTGGCTGGTCCGCTTACGGATCCGGTAGGCACGGCCCTGAGCACGCGGTCGGAACCGCTTCAGGGTCGGGCCCTCGTCCACGTACGCCTCGCTGATGACCAGCGAAGAGGCGTCAGGGTGGTCGTAGTTGTGCGCGGCGTTGGCGATGGCGCTGTCCAGCACCTTGCCGACCGGCACGCTCGCGGCCTGCGGGGCGAAACGCAGGACCGCCTGAGCCTCCGTGGCATCCATGCCACGGATGAGGTCCACCACGCGGCGGGCCTTCATGGGCGTGACGCGGATGTACCGCGCCTGGGCCCTGGCTTCCATGGTTGTCCCTTCAGTGTTTGTCATGGTCTTTCACCCCGCTGACTAGCGGCGCTTCGACTTCCGGTCGTCCTTGACGTGACCCCGGAAGGTGCGCGTCGGCGAGAACTCGCCGAGCTTGTGGCCGACCATGGACTCGGTGACAAACACCGGGATGTGGGTCTTGCCGTTGTGCACCGCGATCGTGTGGCCGAGCATGGCCGGGACGATCATCGAGCGACGGGACCAGGTCTTGATGACGTTCTTGGTGCCTGCTTCGTTCTGCGTGTCCACCTTCTTGATCAGGTGGTCGTCGACGAAGGGCCCCTTCTTCAAGCTACGCGGCATCTCAACCCGTCCTTAGCGCTTCTTGTTCGTCTTGCGGCGGCGGACGATGTACTTGTTCGACGCCTTCTTGGGCGAACGAGTACGGCCTTCCTTCTTGCCCCACGGGGACACGGGGTGACGTCCACCGGAGGTCCGGCCCTCACCACCACCGTGCGGGTGGTCCACCGGGTTCATGACCACACCACGGACGGTCGGGCGAACGCCCAGCCACCGCTTGCGGCCCGCCTTGCCCCAGTTGATGTTGGACTGCTCGGCGTTGCCGACCTCGCCGACGGTGGCGCGGCAGCGCACGTCGACCAGGCGGATCTCTCCGGAGGGCATGCGGAGGTGGGCCATCGAGCCCTCCTTCGCGAGCAACTGCACGGAGGCACCGGCGGAGCGGGCGAACTTGGCGCCGCCACCGGGACGGAGCTCGATCGCGTGGATCGTGGTACCGACCGGGATGTTGCGGAGCGCCAGGTTGTTGCCCGGCTTGATGTCGGCCCCGGGACCGTTCTCGACGCGGTCGCCCTGCGACAGGTTGCGGGGGGCGAGGATGTAGCGCTTCTCGCCGTCCGCGTAGTGCAGCAGCGCGATGCGCGCGGTGCGGTTGGGGTCGTACTCGATGTGCGCGACCTTCGCCGGCACGCCGTCCTTGTCGTGGCGACGGAAGTCGATGACACGGTAGGCGCGCTTGTGTCCGCCACCCTGGTGGCGAACGGTCACACGACCGGCGTTGTTACGGCCGCCCTTGCTGTGCAGCGGGCGGACCAGCGACTTCTCCGGCGTGGACCGCGTGACCTCGACGAAGTCGGCGACGGAGGAGCCACGGCGGCCCGGCGTCGTCGGCTTGTACTTGCGGATTCCCATTTCTCAGTCCTCGTCCGATTCCGGACGATCCAGACCTCCGTCAGGAGGTCGGACCGCCGAAGATGTCGATACGGTCGCCCTCGGCAAGGGTCACGATCGCGCGCTTGCTGTCGGCACGCTTGCCGAAGCCCGTGCGGGTCCGCTTGCGCTTGCCCTGGCGGTTGATCGTGTTGACGCCGGTGACCTTGACCGAGAAGACCGCCTGGACGGCCTGCTTGATCTGGGTCTTGTTGGCGCCGGGCGCGACGACGAAGGTGTACTTGCCCTCGTCGAGCAGCGCGTAGCTCTTCTCCGACACGACCGGCTTCAGCAGCACGTCACGGGGGTCCGTGAACGACTTGCTGACCGGCGTCTCGACGGTGTTCTTGCCCTCGGCCTCGTGGCGGCGTGCCTTGGCGACGCGCGCGGCCTTGGCGGCCTTGGCCGCCTTCGAGGCGATGCTCGGGTGACGCGTGGCCATCAGGCTTCGCTCCCTTCGGTGTCAGCGGCCTTGGGCCCAGACACGAAGGACTCGAAAGCGGCCTGGGTGAAGACCACGTCGTCCGAGACGAGAACGTCGTACGTGTTGAGCTGGCCCGGCTCCAGGATGTGGATCTGGGGCAGGTTGCGGGCGGACAGCCACGCGGCCTCGTCGGCGCGGTCGACGACCAGGAGCAGGTTCTTGCGCTCCGAGATCTTGCCGAACAGCGACCGGGCGGCCTTCGTGGAGGGGGTCTCGCCCTCGATCACGCCGGTGACGACGTGGATGCGGTCGTGGCGGGCCCGGTCGGTGAGGGCGTGGCGCAGGGCCGCGGCCTTCATCTTCTTCGGGGTCCGCTGCGAGTAGTCGCGCGGCTGCGGGCCGTGGACGACGCCACCGCCGGCGAACTGCGGCGCACGGGTCGAACCCTGGCGGGCGCGGCCGGTGCCCTTCTGGCGGTACGGCTTGCGGCCACCACCACGGACTTCACCGCGACGCTTGGTCTTGTGCGTGCCCTGGCGGGCAGCGGCGTTCTGCGCGACGACGACCTGGTGGATCAGCGGGATGCTGATCTTCTCGACGCCGAAGATCTCCGCGGGGAGTTCGACGCTACCGGTCTTCTCGCCCGCAGGCGAAAGGATGTCAATGCTTGTCGAAGTACTCATCGGCTTACCTCAGGCCCCCTTGGCCGCGGTGCGGACCAGGACGAGGCCGCCGTTCGGACCGGGAACCGCGCCCTTGATGAGCAGCAGGCCCTTCTCCGCGTCAACGGCGTGGACGGTCAGGTTCTGGGTGGTGACCCGCTCGTTGCCCATGCGACCCGCCATGCGGAGGCCCTTGAACACGCGGCCCGGGGTGGCGCAGCCGCCGATGGAGCCCGGGGAGCGGTGCTTGCGCTGGGTGCCGTGACCGGCGCCGAGGCCCTTGAAGTTGTGACGCTTCATGACACCGGCGAAGCCCTTGCCCTTGCTCTTGCCGGTGACGTCGACCTTCACGCCGGACTCGAACACCTCGGCGGTGACTTCCTGGCCCAGCGTGTACTCGGAGGCGTCCGTGGTGCGGATCTCGACGAGGTGACGGCGGGGGGTGACGTCGGCCTTGGCGAAGTGGCCCTTGAGGGGCTTGTTCACCTTGCGCGGGTCGATCTCGCCGAAGGCGATCTGGACCGACTCGTAGCCGTCGACGTCGTTGGTACGGACCTGGGTCACGACGTTGGGGCCGGCCTTGACGACGGTGACCGGAACAACACGGTTGTTCTCGTCCCACACCTGCGTCATGCCGAGCTTCTCGCCCAGGATGCCCTTGATCTGCTTAGCCATCTTCAGATCACCGGCCTTCAGAGCTTGATCTCGATGTCGACACCGGCCGGGAGGTCGAGTCGCATCAGAGAGTCAACGGTCTTGGGGGTCGGGTCGAGGATGTCGATCAGGCGCTTGTGCGTGCGCATCTCGAAGTGCTCGCGCGAGTCCTTGTACTTGTGCGGCGACTTGATGACGCAGTACACGTTCTTCTCAGTGGGCAGCGGCACCGGGCCCGCGACCGACGCACCAGTGCGCGTCACCGTCTCGACGATCTTCTTCGCCGAGGAGTCGATGACCTCGTGGTCGTAGGCCTTGAGCCGGATGCGGATCTTCTGTCCCGCCATGGCTACTCCGTAGTCCTGTTTCTCTTCACACTCTGGCATCCGGCGTCCTCCGACCCACGCGGTCGGGCGTGTCGCGCTCCCGCTGACACAGATACCCCTTGTTCGAGCATCCCTGCGATGGGGAGTGCGGGCCCTACCGGAACCGCGGACCGGGGGTGAAGACCCACCGGGCGCCTGGTCGGAACCCCGCATACGCTTCCCGGAAGATTCCCGTACGTCCGCTCCTACATCTCTCGATGTAAAGCGTGGGGCGACGAGTACTGTGGGACTCGCTTCCGGTCCCCCCGGCGGGAGGCGCGCAGCATCGGCACTCGACCGAGCAACCCCGCTAGTCTGCCATACGGGGCACCGGGGACGCCAATCGGGCGCAAGACCTTACCCCGGGCCCCCGGCGGATCAAACCAGCGGACGCGGCTTTCCCCTGGCCACAGACCCTAGTTCGCGGCGTTGCGCAGCCGGGCGAACGAGGTGTCGAGGCCGTTCTTCAGCTTCAGCGAGACGGGCCGTTCCACGAAGCGATGGATCAGCCAGCTCAGTATCAGGAACCCGGCGATCACCACCGCGACCAGCAGCCGGGCGTCCATCTGGTCCCGCAGCCGGCTGATCGCGGCGGTACCGGCCGTGTAGTGCACCAGATACAGCGGATACGTCAGCGCCCCCGCCGTGACCAGCCACTTCCCCCGCACCCGGTCGGTGTACCCGAGCGCGACGGCGACCATGAAGAGCAGGAAGACGGTGAAGATCAGGGTGGCCCCCCGCCACCCGGACACATGTTCGACCGTGTCGATCCGCTCCCCCAGCTCCATCTGCCCCATCAGCCAGGCCATGCCGAGGATGCCCCACAGCAGCAGGTCCTGCCCGAAGCGGTGCATGAGGTAGAGCGCGAGCCCCGCGATGAAGTACCAGGCGCCCTCCGGGTTGGCGACCAGCTCCATCAGCCGCAGGTCGGAGACGGGCGCGAGCATCGCCGCCGCGCCCCACACACAGCAGAAGACCACGACCCTGCGGTACGTCAGCCCCATCGCGACGACGACCATGAAGAGCAGGTAGAAGCGCAGCTCGGACCAGAGGGTCCAGTAGACGCCGTCGACGTTGGGCACGGCCGAGCCGGACTGGAGCATGGTGAGGTTGAGCAGGATCTCGCGCAGCCGCAGACGCTCCCACACGCCGGGTACGGCCACCAGGACGGCCGTGGTGAAGACGATGGCGAACCAGTACGCCGGATAGAGCCGGATCACCCGGGAGACGAAGAACTGCCGCGGCCCGCGCCCCCAGCAGGACATGCAGATCACGAAGCCGCTGATCACGAAGAAGATCTCGACGCCGATCCAGCCGTAGCTGGCGACGTGGAACACGTTCGGCATGATCTCGGAGACCGGGCGCCCCCAGACAACGTTGCCCGGCTGGTTCACCCGGTGGGTGCCGGCGTAGTGGTGGACGGCCACCATGAGGGCGGCGACCAGCCGGATACCGTCGATGACGTACAGCCTGCGTCCCGCGCGCTCCCCGCCGGTGGCGGCGTGCCGACCGGTCCGCGGCCGCGGCAGCGACCGCCGCTGGACGGGCACGGCGCGCACGGTCGAGGTGAGTGGGGGGAGTGGCTGTCGCATCCGTCCAGCCAAGAACGCCGACCCCGGCGGTCACAAGCCTTTGGGGAAACTCACGCGAACCTCTCCCGCACTGTTGGCGGGCGGTTAACCCGGAGTTCGGAAACTCGCGGCGAAGTCCGTCCGCGGAAGGGAAGGGCAACGTGCTGATGCTGCTCGGCGCAGGGGCGCTGCTCGCCACCCCGTTGTGGGTCATCGCCGTGGTCGTGAAGGCGCTGTCCGTCGCGCTGCCGGGCCGGCGCCCGGACTGGGGCGTACGGCTGCTGCGCTGGGCCGCGGTCATGCTGGCGGCGGCCGCGGTCATGCTCCTGCTCATGGCGCTCGGCGCCGTCGAACTCTCCGTCAACCAGGCCGGTTCGGGCGCCGGCTCCTCCCCCGCACCCGCCTGCCGCGAGGCCGCCCCCCACCTCGTGGCGCACCTCGCCACCCACCACGCCTCGTACCTGCCACCGGCCTTCGACTGCGTCCTGGACGACGGCACGACGTTCGCCAGCTCCGGGGTCTACCTGTGGCTCAACGGCCTCGTCGTCGCCTGCGCGACTGCGTCCGTGCTGCTGGGGGTGGCGGCGAGATACACCAACAGGCTCCGCCCGGCCTAACAGACGTGCGGGACGAACGCCACCCAGGACTCCGGGGTGAGCGCGAGGCGGGGGCCGGTGGAGGCGGGGTTCTTGGAATCACGGATGTGGATGGCGTGGGGGGTTATCGCGACCTCGACGCAGGAGTTGCCGTCGTTGCCGCCGCTGTAGCTGCTCTTGAACCAGACCAGCTCGTCCACGTTTCCTCCAGACCTAACGCGCGTATGGGACGAACGCCACCCAGGACTCCGGGGTGAGCGCGAGGCGGGGGCCGGTGGAGGCGGGGTTCTTGGAGTCGCGGATGTGGATGGTGTGGGGGGTTATCGCGATCTCGACGCAGGAGTTGCCGTCGTTGCCGCTGCTGTAGCTGCTCTTGAACCAGGCCAGCTCGTTCACGTTTCTCCCAGCAGTTTCTCGATGAGGGCCAGTGACTCCCGGGGCGGGAGAGCCTGCGCCCGGATCGTGCCATACCGCAGCTCAAGGATGCGCAGTTGCTTCGGATCAGTGGTGGGGCGGCCGTTGAACGCCCCGTCCGATCGACCAACGGCCGTGCCGTCCGCGAACTTCAGCAGTTCGATCCGGCCGTCCAGTCCCGAGTGCGTCTCACAGTGCAACGGCATCACCTGGAGATGGACGTTACGCATTCGTCCCACCTCCAACAGCCGTTCGAGCTGCGGTCGCCACACCATTCTGCCTCCGATGGGCCGCCGCAGCGGCGCCTCCTCCAGGACGTAGTGGACGGAGGGCGCCGGATCGCGCGTGAAGACGGTCTGCCGCGCCATACGTGCGGCCACCATGCGCTCCACGTCGTCGGACGAATACAGCGGCTGCGCCGCCTCGAACAGGGCACGGGCGTGCTCGGGTGTCTGCAACAACCCGTGGATGCTGTTGTTCTCGTAGACGCCGATCTCTACCGCCTTCGCCTCCAAGTTCCCCAACGCCCGCACCTTCTTCGGGTACCGGACCTTCTTGACGTCCTCCCAGGTCGCCGAGATGTGGCCGCCCGCGTCCAGGACCTCGTCGGCCTTGTCCAAGTAGTCCTTGCGGGGAATCCGCTTCCCGCCCTCCACCTTGTAGACGAGGTCCTCCCCGTACCCCATGGCCACCGCGAAATCCGCGGCCCGCATCTCCGCCGCCTCTCTCCACAGCCTCAACTGCCGCCCCACCGTCTCGATGACCGCGACTCCCCACTCGTCGTCCGGGTCGACTTCCCACCCCGAGTCGTCCGCCATGTCGCCACCCCTCCTCCGTACCGGTCCACGGTCCGTCCCGACAGCGCAGACGGCGCCGCACCACACCCGACAGTGACCCTACGTAGCGGGTGCATCACTGTTCACGGTAAGCGCGAGAAGCCACGCTGGGTGACGTGATCCAGAAATCCGCCGAACTCGACACCACCGTCCGGCACTTCCACGTACAGCTCTCGCCGACCCCGCGCGGGGCGCGCCTCGCCCGGCTGCTGGCGACCGAGCAGCTCCGCTCCTGGGCGCTGCCCACCAGCCCCGCCGACCAGATCGTCGCCGAACTGGCGAACAACGCGGCGACCCACGGCCGCGTCCCGGGCCGCGACTTCCGGCTCACGCTCCACGTCGTCGGCGGCACCCTCCGTATCGAGGTGACCGACACGCGCGGTGAGCGACTGCCCCGGCGCCAGGCGGTCTCGGCGGCCGGCGAGACGGGCCGCGGCCTGCTGCTGGTGGAGGCGTTGGCCGACCGCTGGGGCGTAGCGGAAGAACGTGCTCCGCGCAAGACGGTGTGGGCGGAACTGTCGCTCGCGGCACCGGAACCCGCGTCCTCGCACCTCGGTGGTTCGGGCGCCTTCCCCAAAGGAACGTGAGAGGGAAAGGACCCCACCGAACCCCACCTTTCCGCCCGTGGCCCGCTCTCACTCGCGAGGGTGAACATCACCGGCTGGGCTGGCACATTCGGCCCCTGACTGCCCTACGCTCAGCCGCACACCACCGCAAGCCCCGCGAAAACACATCGGCCCCCGCCGGGACGGCAATCCCAGTGCGAGGGCCTGACCACACAGGAAGAAAGCAGCTTCCCGATGGATACCCAGAACCTTAGCGCGCGTCGCCGCGCACGGTCCGGCGTTGCCGGCGGAAACCCCCACTCGGACGTCCGCTCGGGGGTCGTCCACGACAACACCCGCCACGCCTCCCGTTTCACGGTGATCGGCAACCACCTCGCCCAGAACGGCGCGCTCTCCGGCCTCGCCATCGGCCTGGCGGTGCACATCCAGTCGCTGCCGACCGGCGCCCCCGCCGACATCAAGGCACTCTCGGCCCGCTTCCCGGAGGGCACGAGGCGCATCGCGTCGGCGCTGCGCGAGCTGGAAGCGCACGGTTATCTCCGCCGCGAGGTGAAACGCCTCCCCAACGGCCGGATCATCACCCGCACGATCTCCTGCAACCAGCCGGGCGCCACCAGGGAGCACCAGTCGGGCGCCACCAGGGAGCACCAGCAGCCCGCCGACCCGGCGCCGCCGCCACCGCCGCCCCCCAGGAAGAAGCGCGCGCTGCCTCCGGTACCCCGGCCGTCCTACCCCTCCCCCGCCCTCGTCCAGCAGGCGACGGACCTCCTCGCCGGCCTGCGCCGCGTCGACCCCCGCCTGCTCCTCTCCGCCTGCGACACGGCCCATCTGGCCCCCGGCGTCGCTGCCTGGCTGGAACGCGACGTCCCACCCGGCGCCGTACGCCACGCCCTGACCACCGACCTGCCACCGGAGGACCTGCACCGCCCGGCCGCCCTCCTGGCCTACCGCCTGACGGCCCAGCTCCCACCCCCACCCGCCTTCCGGGCCCCGGCCCCACCCCCGCCACCACCCCGCCACGAGCTACGGAACTGCGACGGCTGCGACCGCGCCTTCAGAGCCCCGGGCCCGGACACCAGATGCCGCGACTGCCGCGATACCTGACCGCCGTACACCTCCTGATCAGCAGAGGCACACCACCTTGCTCCCCGACACCTCAGTGGCGCGGGATGGCGAAACCGGCCAGGCCCCTCCCGAGAGGACTCCATGAGCACGCAGGCCAACCACGGACACGAGCTGATCCCCCGCCCCGAGCAGACTGCCGACGCCCTGCGCGCCGCGCTCGCCGCCGTCGCCCCCGGACGTCTGCCGGAGATGCAGCGGACCAAGGACGAGGCGTTCGCCAGGGCCGTGGAGTGGCAGTCCCTCAGTCCGGTGCGGAGCTGGGTCCTGTCCTGGGCGAGGGACATCGAGATCGCCCGCCGCCCCGACCTCGCCACCCGGCACAGCCGTGCCAAGGGCAACCTGGAGCACGAGGACGCGGCCGTCGCCGAGGAAGCGCTCAGAGAGCTGACCGCCGTACTGGACGAGGCCATGACGGCAGTAAGAGACCGGCTCCAGTACCCGCACCCAGCCGCGTTCAGCGACTAGGCCGTGTATGGAAAGTTGATCTTGGGCTTGAATGATCACGGTTCATGGGTCGGGGAGATCTCACGGATGAGCAGTGGGCGATGTTGGAGCCGTTGTTGCCGAAGGGGGCGAAGGCGGGGCGGCCGTCTGTCTGGTCCCGGCGGCTACTGATCGACGGCATACGGTTCCGGGTCCGGACCGGTGTGCCGTGGCGGGACGTGCCCGCCGAGTACGGGCCGTGGGCTCGGATCTACGACCTGTTTCGCCGATGGCAGCGGGACGGCACCTGGCAACGGATCCTTACCCGGCTCCAGTCCCTGGCCGACGCGAAGGGTGGCGATCACGTGGGATCTGAGCGTCGACTCCACCGTGTGCCGCGCCCATCAGCACGCGGCCGGGGCCCGCAAACGGGGTGACCTACAGAAGGAACCACCGGGCGGTGTCTTCACAGAGCCCGGCGATCACGGACTGGGACGCTCGCGCGGCGGGTTCACCACCAAGCTGCACCTGGCCGTAGAGCAGGGCCGGAAGCCCATGTCGATCGTGATCACAGCAGGGCAGCGCGGGGACTCGCCACAATTCGAACCCGTGCTGGCCAAAGTCCACGTGCCCCGCATCGGACCAGGCCGCCCACGCGTCCGCCCCGATCGGGTTCGCGCGGACAAGGCGTACGCCTCCCGCGGAAACCGCGCCTACCTGCGCCGCCGCGGAATCCGCTGCACCATCCCCGACAAGGCCGACCAGGCGCGCAACCGCCAGAAGCTCGGCTCCCGCGGCGGCCGGCCGCCGCATTTCGACCCTGACGACTACCGCGAGCGTCACGCGGTCGAGTGCGGAATCAACCGCCTCAAGCGGCACCGGGCCGCGTGGCGACACGGTACGACAAGCTCGCTGTCCGTTACGAGGCCACCGTGCTGATCGCCGCGATCAATGAGTGGCTGTGAGGCGAGCATTCACGCCTCGCTCGACGGCGTGAGCTCACGACGCCAACGACTTGAACATGTGCACGTCCGCATGTCCGCCGGGAATGCCCAGGGTCCGGCCGGTCTCGACATAGCCGTGCCGCTGGTAGAAGCCTGGGGCCTGGAAGGTGAAGGAAGAGACCGCCACGCGGTCACAGCCGCGTCGCCGGGCCTCGGCCTCGGCCGCATGCAGGATCCTGCCGCCCCATCCATCCTTGCGGTCGTCCTCGCGCACCCACAGCAGTTCGATGCCGCACAAACTGCCCCAGGTCCAGGCAGCCAGTCCGCCGATCAGCTCACCTGCTTCATCGGTGACCTTGACTGAAAACATGTCACGATCGGCCGCACCTGTCGCGGCCGTGTTGAAGGCGACGAGTTCGGCAGTCAGACGTTCGTTGAGTTCGGCGTCGCGTTCGCCGGTGATCAGGGCCGGGCCGGGGGTGTGGTGGGTTGTCACCGCGCGGAGTATGCCAGTCCGGCTGAGCCCTCGCACTCGATTACCGCGACCTTGACCCACTTTCGTAACAGACCCTAGCGGCCAGCACTGCCGCGAGGCCCTCTTGCAGGTCTTTGACGAAATATTCGGGGACCTCCAGCGACGGGAAGTGTCCCCCGGTTTCGGGTGACCTCCAGCGGACGATCTGGCGATACCGCTCCTGTGCCCAGGGGCGCGGACTCTTCTCTATGTCGCGGGGGTACATAGTGATCGCTGACGGGATATCGACCCGGAGTTCGGGGTCGAGTGAGTTGTGGCTTTCGTAATAAATCCGGGCCGACGATGCGCCGCTCCGCGTCAGCCAATACAGGGTGACGTCGTCAAGAATGCGGTCCCTGGAAATCGTCTCGAACGGGCTGTCTTCGGTGTCCGACCACTCGGCGAACTTGTCGAGGAGCCAGGCAAGAAGCCCAACCGGAGAGTCGACGAGTGAGTAACCGATGGTCTGCGGCCGGGTCGCCTGCTGCTTCGCGTACGCCGCGCGGTGGTGCCAGAATTCGCGGGTTTCCTCGGCCCACTGGCGCTCGACCGACGTCAGCCCGTCCATCGTCAACCCGGGCGGCGCCTCCGCGAACGTTGTGTGGATACCGAGAACATGCGCCGGGAACCTGCCTCCGAGAACGGTGGTGATATTGCCTCCCCAGTCGCCGCCGTGGGCGACGAACTTGCCGTAGCCGAGCTTTCCCATCAGTGCGACCCACGCGCCCGCGATCTTTTCAGTTCCCCACCCGATGGTGGCCGGCTTCTCGCTGTATCCGAAGCCCGGCAGCGACGGGACCACGACGTGGAACGCCGGCGCGTCCGCATCCTTCGGGTCCGCCAACTCCTCCACCACATCGGTGAACTCGGCAATGCTGCCCGGCCAGCCGTGCGTCAAGATCAGAGGAGTGGCATCCGCTCGCGCGGATCGGCGGTGCAGGAAGTGGATTCCCAGCCCCTCGATGATCGTGTGGAACTGGCCGATCCGGTCGAGGCGCTCTTCGAAAGACCGCCAGTCATACCCGGTGCGCCAGTAGTGCACGACATCGACGAGATCGGCGAGAGGAACGCCCTGCGCCCACCGGCGAGAGCCGGGCACGGCGCCATGAACCGTCTCAGCCTCCGGCAGTCGCGCCGTGGCCAGTCGCACGCGCAGATCGTCGAGGTCGGCGTCAGTCGCATGGGCTTCAAATGCTTGCACGTCGCTGATCGGACGGGGCATGAGACCTCCTGGCTTCACGGAACCGGCGTAGATGGTTCTAACAGCTCTCCGAGCCATGCCGCAACCAGCTAAGGTGGTTCCATGCGCGCTAGCTTCCCTGACTTCCGCCTCGGTTCGGTGCTGGCGACCAGTTTCACGGGGACTCTGTCGGAGCGTCATGGCGACGCCGTGGAGCGCATACCCACGCCGCAGCGATTCGTCGACTGGCTGGCCGTGTATGGCCTCGTCGTGGACTCCTGTACCACCACTCAGCTCGACCTCGCTCGGGAACTGAGGGAGTCGATTCACGCCGCCGCGACAGCAGCCGCGGTCCAGGAAGCTCTCCCCGCCCCTGCCGTCCACGTCATCAATAACCGCAGTGCTCAGGGTCGGGCTGCGGCGATCCTGACGCCCGACGGCAAGCGGCAGTGGCAGCTCAGCTCGACTTCCTGCGTGGAAGACGCCCTCAGCGTGATCGCCGCCGACGCGATCAGCATTATCTCGGGCGAACGAGACGGAAAACTGGCCCTGTGCGCCTCACCGACCTGCCAAGCCGCCTTCTTCGACACAAGCCGAAGCCGCACCCGCAAATGGTGCGACATGAACACGTGCGGCAATCGTCAGAAGAAGGCGCGCTTCACTGCCAACCACCGCAAAAAACCCTGATCAGCGGAGTGATCGTTGCCTCGGTGTACCCGAGCGGGTCCCACATCCACTACGCATGTGCAGCGTTGGACGCAGCCCAAGGACACGAGGGGGAGCAGTCCGGCGCCTTCGATCAACGTCCTCAATCAGTACGTCTGACGCTGCCCGAGGACGAGCGCGTCTACTGGAACTCCACGCTGGACAGCGGTGGCTGGACCACCCTCGGGCCGGCCGACTCCGACCACCCGGTGGTGCCGGGCACCGGGATCATCACTCTCAGCACCGGATAGGCCAGCCGCCACGCCGGCGTGTGGGTGAGGCGGGACACGGCTACCTCGACGCGGGACCTTGATCGATGACGCTGCCGCCCCCGCGCACGCGAAAGGGCCCGCACGACCGAAGTCGTGCGGGCCCCTCAGTGCCACTGAAGGTCAGCGACCCTCAAGCAAGAACCGCGAGCGGGACTTACTTGTTGATCTTGGTGACCTGGCCGGCGCCCACGGTACGGCCACCCTCACGGA
The DNA here is from genome assembly GCF_039542605.1 of Streptomyces ziwulingensis. NCBI lineage: Bacteria > Bacillati > Actinomycetota > Actinomycetes > Kitasatosporales > Streptomycetaceae > Streptomyces > Streptomyces ziwulingensis. The sequence goes on along the minus strand of NZ_BAABIG010000079.1, from coordinate 24,287 downwards.
TGGCGAACTTCAGGCCCTCCTCCATGGCGACGGGCTGGATGAGGTCCACCTTCATCTCGGTGTTGTCACCCGGCATGACCATCTCGGTGCCCTCGGGGAGGGTAACGACGCCGGTCACGTCCGTCGTACGGAAGTAGAACTGCGGGCGGTAGTTGTTGAAGAACGGCGTGTGGCGGCCGCCCTCGTCCTTGGACAGGATGTACGCCTGCGCCTCGAACTCGGTGTGCGGGGTGACCGAGCCCGGCTTGATGATGACCTGGCCGCGCTCGACGTCCTCGCGCTTGATGCCGCGGAGCAGCAGACCGACGTTCTCACCGGCCTGGCCCTCGTCGAGCAGCTTGCGGAACATCTCGATGCCGGTGACCGTGGTGGTGGTCTTCTCGGTCTTGATGCCGATGATGTCGACGGTCTCGTTGACCTTGAGGACACCACGCTCGATACGACCGGTGACGACCGTGCCACGACCGGTGATCGTGAAGACGTCCTCGATCGGCATCAGGAACGGCTTGTCGACGTCACGCTCGGGCTCGGGGATGGCCTCGTCCACGGCCTTCATCAGCTCGAGGACGGACTTGCCCCACTCCGCGTCGCCCTCAAGGGCCTTCAGCGCGGAGACCTTGACGACCGGCAGGTCGTCGCCCGGGAACTCGTACTCGGAGAGCAGCTCGCGGACCTCGAGCTCGACGAGCTCCAGGATCTCCTCGTCGTCCACCATGTCGGCCTTGTTCAGGGCGACGACGATGTAGGGGACGCCGACCTGGCGGGCCAGGAGCACGTGCTCCTTGGTCTGCGGCATCGGGCCGTCGGTGGCGGCGACCACGAGGATGGCGCCGTCCATCTGCGCCGCACCCGTGATCATGTTCTTGATGTAGTCCGCGTGACCGGGGCAGTCGACGTGGGCGTAGTGACGGGTCTCCGTCTGGTACTCGACGTGCGCGATCGAGATCGTGATACCGCGCTGGCGCTCCTCGGGAGCCTTGTCGATCTGGTCGAAGGCCGAGGCCTCGTTCAGGTCCGGGTACGCGTCGTGCAGCACCTTGGTAATGGCGGCCGTGAGGGTCGTCTTACCGTGGTCGATGTGACCGATGGTGCCGATGTTGACGTGCGGCTTAGTCCGCTCGAACTTCGCCTTCGCCACTGGGGTCCTCCTGTGGAGTGGTTCTGAACGCCTTGCTTCATCGGCGCCAGGTGATCTTTGCTGGATAGCCCGGGCCTGGGGGCATTTCATCGGGTTGGCGATGGAATGCCCCGCTGGTGGCTCCGGAGTCAAGCCTAAAGCGTGTGAACGGAGACCGTTACTCGCCCTTGGCCTTCGCGATGATCTCCTCGGCGACGTTCCGCGGAACCTCGGCGTAGGAGTCGAACTGCATCGAGTAGCTTGCGCGACCCGACGTCTTGCTGCGGAGGTCGCCGACGTAGCCGAACATCTCCGACAGGGGAACGAGACCCTTGACGACACGGGCACCCGCCCGCTCCTCCATGGCCTGGATCTGGCCACGGCGGGAGTTGATGTCGCCGATGACCTCGCCCATGTAGTCCTCGGGCGTGGTGACCTCGACGGACATCATCGGCTCCATGAGAACCGGTGAAGCCTTGCGCGCGGCCTCCTTGAAGGCCTGCGATCCGGCGATCTTGAAGGCCAGCTCGGAGGAGTCGACCTCGTGGTAACCACCGTCGAGAAGCGTGACGCGGACGCCCGTCATCTCGTAGCCGGCCAGGATGCCGAACTGCATGGCCTCCTGCGCACCGGCGTCGACCGAAGGGATGTACTCCTTCGGGATACGACCACCGGTCACCTTGTTGACGAACTCGTACGAGGCGTCGCCGCCCTCGATCGGCTCGATCGCGATCTGCACCTTGGCGAACTGACCGGTACCACCGGTCTGCTTCTTGTGGGTGTAGTCCACGCGCTCGACGGCCTTACGGATCGTCTCACGGTATGCGACCTGCGGCTTACCGACGTTGGCCTCGACCCGGAACTCACGGCGCATACGGTCGACCAGCACCTCAAGGTGCAGCTCGCCCATACCGCCGATGATGGTCTGGCCGGTCTCCTCGTCGGAGTGGACCTGGAAGGACGGGTCCTCCTCGGCCAGCCGCTGGATCGCGACGCCGAGCTTCTCCTGGTCACCCTTGGACTTGGGCTCGATGGCGACCTCGATGACCGGCGCCGGGAAGTCCATGGACTCCAGGATGACCGGGTTCTTGTCGTCCGACAGCGTCTCACCGGTGGTGGTCTGCTTCAGGCCCATGACGGCGACGATGTCGCCGGCGCCCACCGACTCGATCTCCTCACGCTTGTTCGCGTGCATGCGGTAGATCTTGCCGATGCGCTCCTTCTTGCCCTTGACGGAGTTCAGCACGGCGGTGCCGGACTCCAGGCGGCCCGAGTAGACCCGGACGAAGGTGAGCTTGCCGAGGTGCGGGTCGCTCATGATCTTGAACGCCAGCGCGGCGAGGGGCTCGTCCTCGGACGGCTTGCGCTTCACGACGACCTCGTGGTCCTTGACGTCGTGGCCCTCGATGGCCTCGACGTCCAGGGGGGTCGGCAGGTAGCGCACGACCGCGTCGAGCAGGGGCTGGACGCCCTTGTTCTTGAACGCGGTGCCACAGAACACCGGGGTGACCGTGACGTCGTCGGACTTGCCGGAGGCGATGGTGATACGACGGATCGCGGCGTAGAGCTGCTCCTCGGTGGGCTCCTGGCCCTCCAGGTACAGCTCCATGATCTCTTCGTCGTTCTCGGCGACGCCCTCGATCAGCTTGCCGCGGTACTCCTCGGCAGCCTCGGTGTGCGTGGCCGGGATGTCGACGGTGTCGTACATCTCGCCCTTGGCGGCCTCGGCGGACCACACGAGCGCCTTCATGCGGACCAGGTCCACGACGCCCTTGAAGTCGGCCTCGGCACCGATCGGGAGCTGCATGACCAGCGGCTGGGCGCCCAGGCGGTCCGAGATCATGTCCACGCAGCGGTGGAACTCGGCGCCGGTACGGTCCAGCTTGTTCACGAAGCAGATGCGGGGCACGCCGTAACGGTCGGCCTGACGCCACACCGTCTCGGACTGCGGCTCGACACCGGCGACACCGTCGAACACGGTCACGGCACCGTCGAGCACCCGGAGGGAACGCTCCACCTCGACGGTGAAGTCGACGTGACCCGGGGTGTCGATGATGTTGATCGTGTAGTCGTTGTCCTCGAGCGGCCAGTGACAGGTGGTCGCAGCAGACGTGATCGTGATGCCACGCTCCTGCTCCTGCTCCATCCAGTCCATGGTGGCAGCGCCGTCGTGGACCTCACCGATCTTGTACGAGACGCCGGTGTAGAACAGGATCCGCTCGGTGGTGGTCGTCTTGCCCGCGTCGATGTGGGCCATGATGCCGATGTTGCGCACCTTGGCCAGGTCAAGCGAAGTGGTAGCCATAAGGCTTTCGTCTTCTCTCGGTCTCGATGTGGACTGCGACTACCAGCGGTAGTGCGCGAAGGCCTTGTTGGACTCGGCCATCTTGTGCGTGTCCTCGCGCTTCTTCACAGCGGCACCGAGGCCGTTGGAGGCGTCGAGAAGCTCGTTGAGGAGGCGCTCGGTCATGGTCTTCTCGCGGCGGGCGCGGGAGTAACCCACGAGCCAGCGCAGCGCGAGCGTGTTGGCGCGACCGGGCTTGACCTCGATCGGCACCTGGTAGGTGGCGCCACCGACACGGCGGGACTTGACCTCAAGGGTCGGCTTGATGTTCTCCAGCGCGCGCTTCAGCGTGATGACCGGGTCGTTGCTGGTCTTCTCGCGCAGGCCCTCCATGGCGCCGTACACGATGCGCTCGGCGGTGGAGCGCTTGCCGTTCATCAGCACCTTGTTGATGAGGGAGGTCACCAGAGGAGAACCGTAGACCGGGTCGATGATGACCGGGCGCTTCGGGGCGGGGCCCTTACGAGGCATTCTTACTTCTCCTTCTTGGCGCCGTAGCGGCTGCGGGCCTGCTTGCGGTTCTTGACACCCTGGGTGTCGAGCGAGCCGCGGATGATCTTGTAACGAACACCGGGCAGGTCCTTCACACGGCCGCCGCGCACGAGCACGATGGAGTGCTCCTGCAGGTTGTGTCCCTCACCCGGAATGTAAGCAGTGACCTCGATACCGCTGGTCAGACGCACACGCGCGACCTTACGCAGGGCCGAGTTCGGCTTCTTCGGGGTGGTCGTGAACACACGCGTGCAGACGCCACGACGCTGGGGCGAACCCTCGAGCGCGGGCGTCTTGTTCTTCTCGACCTTGTCCTGCCGGCCCTTCCGGACCAGCTGCTGGATCGTAGGCACTACTTCTCCGGTTTCTGTGTGCCGAATGGTGAAGCTAACCCGGAACATCTCCGACCCACGCGGTCGGGTGTGTCGAATACCGCGGCCCCCCGCCGTGAGGCGAGAAGGGCGCAGATTGCGGTGGCCGCGCTCGCCCCTGTGCGGTGGAAGGCACGCACGAGGGCCAGGGCACACCCCAGGCACAAGGTCTGAGCGTACCTACCGCATTCGCTGTGGTCAAAAGGAACGGGCCACGCCCGTATCGCGGTGCGGCCCGTGTCAAGCCCCCGCACCGCGTGTGGATCACCGGACCGGGCCGGACCGGCCGGCCCGCGGCCGTCAGCCGGTCGTGAGGCCCAGCAGGATCATCAGCGTGATCATGATCGCCCACGCCCCGGTGGACAGCCAGCCCAGAACGAGTCCGGTCATCGCGAGACCGTCGCCCACTTCCCCGGTGCGCTGGAGTTCCGCGCGCGCGGTGTGTCCGAGGATCACCGCCGGAATGCCCGTGAGACCCAGGGTCGGCACGCACAGCAGCCCGCACACGGCGGCGCCGACCGCCTTGCCGTTGGTGCGCGGCGGCGGCACGGGCCGGAAGGTGTGCGGTACGGCGGCCATCGGCGCCGACTGCGGAACGGGCCCCTGCGGCAGGTCGCCGACGAGCACCGCCAGCTCGCCCACCGCCCGGGCGGCGTAGGCCCGCGCCACCCGCTGGTCGAACTCCGCCTTCTCCAGCCGGCCCTCCGCGTACCCGGCCCGCAGGACGTCGACGGCCCGCTCCCGGTCGGCGTGCGAGGCGAGCATCGGCGCGGCGCCGTGGGCCGGCCAGGGGCGGGGGAGGTGGGCCTGCGGGCCCTGCCGCACGCGCGGGTCCAGGGGGCGCGGCGTGTCCCCGTGCCGTCCCGGGACCGGCCACGGCCCGCCGTTGACCGGCGGCTCGTCCTCGCCCTGCCAGGACTGCCACGACGACTGCGACACGGGCTACCTCCCGACCCCCCGAGGTTCCTTCTCCATGATGCGGTACGGGACGAGGTTTTCCAGGGCGGGTACGGGCCACATCGTCCGAAAGACGCCGCTTCGCGGGAACCGGAAATGGTACCGGCCGGTAGAGACCAGACAGTTCCGGTAACGATTCGGCCGCGAAAGGATGTTCGTCAATGCGGCGAGTCTAGGGTGAGGGCTGCTATCGGGGGGAAGCATGGGGACTGTGAAAATACAGTGACTGAGGCTTGACCCCCGCGCGACTGTGTGATCACCAGTTGGGGGGGCCCACTGTGTCAACTCTGTCCATTGTCATACCCGCCTTGAACGAGGCCGAGAACCTGCCGCACGTCTTCGCCACCATTCCGCTCGACGCGCTCACCGAGGCGGGCTGGGGCGTCGAGGTGGTCATCGCGGACAACGGCTCGACGGACGGCACCGGAGAGATCGCGGCCTCCTTCGGCGCGCGCGTGGTGCACCAGCCGTTACGCGGGTACGGCAACGCCTACAAGGCGGGAATAGCCGCAGCCCGCGGCGAGGTCATCGCCACCGGCGACGCGGACTGCACCTACCCCTTCGACGACCTGCTCCGGCTGCTGCGCATCCTCGACGACCAGCAGGTGGAATTCCTCAACACCAACCGGCTCGGCCGCGAGAACCGGGACGCGATGAAGCCGTCGCACACCCTCGCCAACCACGCCCTGAGCCTGGTCAGCCGCAAGCTTTTCAAGAGCGAGATGCGGGACTCGCAGAGCGGGATGTGGGTGTTCCGCCGCTACATATGGGACACCCTCAAGGTCACCTCCGACGGCATGGGCTTCTCCCAGGAGATCAAGAACGCCGCCGTCCGGGAGGGCTTCCGCTGCATCGAGGTGCCCATCGAGTACCGGCCCCGCGGTGGTGAGGTGAAGCTCAACGCCTTCTCCGACGGCATGGCCAACGTGACGCAGCTCTTCCGCCACCGGCTCAGGGACAACGCGCTGCGCACCGCGACCCGGGCCCAGTGGTACGACCGTTCCACCCGGCCCGCCCCGCAGCCGCTGCTGCGGGCGCTGCCGAAGGAGCCCGCGGCCACCGCGGACCGCGCGAGCCAGGGGCTGGCGGGAACCGGACACCAGCTCGCATGATCGAGCACAGGCTCTGAAAGGGCACGATGGGGACTGACACAGCGCGGGGCGCGCGGCGCCGCGGGGCCGGGAGAGCGGCGGCCGGGCGCGGCTCGCCGGTACGGCGTGCCCTGGTGGCCGCCGGGCTGGCCGCCGCGGTGGTCGCCGCGTGCTCGACCCCGGTGGTCCGCGAGGAACTGGCCCGGTCGTTCACCCGCCAGGACCGGCCCTACGTGGAGCTGTACTTCATCGAGCTGCCGTTCCCCGCCGGATCGAAACTCCAGGCCCGGGTCGCTCTCACCCCGCACGGCAGGCCGGCCTCCGCCGGGCCGTCCGCCGAGGAGCGGGCCGCGGGAGCGCCCCGGCAGACGTCCGGCACCTTCGTCCTCAAGGCCGAGGCCGACCGGAACGGTGAGCCGCTGGCCACCGGGTGGGCCACCGTACGCAACGCCGACGGACAGGCGAAGGTCGTCGACATCTCCGTACCCGGCGTGGAGGACGCCGACGCGCTGCGCGTCTCCGTGGCGGGCAGGTCCGAGTACGTCGTCGGGCATCTGGAGAACGCCGAGTGAACGCGGAAGACGCGGGACGCCCGGGAGAGGGGACGGCTCCGATGGGCCGCAGAGTCATCCAGGTCACTCCGTACTACCCGCCCGCTCTCGGCGGGCTGGAGCGGGTGGTGTCCCACCTGTCCCGGGAGCTGGCGCACCGGCACGAGGTGCACGTCGTGACCACCGGTCTGCGGACCTCGGGCCTGCCCCGGCACACGGTCGAGGACGGCGTGCACGTGCACCGGCTGCCCGCCGTCGAAGTCGCCAACACCGCCGTCTCCGCGCTGCTGCCCCTGCATCTGGCCAAGGCCCGGCCCGGTGACGTCGTGCACCTGCACATCGCCCACGCCCTGGTGCCCGAACTGGTCGCCGCGGTCGCCGCGCTGCGCGGGGTGCCGTACGTCGCCCACTTCCATCTGGACGTGGACGCCAGCGGTCCGCTGGGGCGGCTGCTCCCCCACTACAAGAAGCACCTGCTGGGCCGGGTGCTCCGCCGGGCCGCGGCGGTGGTCGCGCTCACCGAGGAGATGGCCGACTTCCTGGCCGGCCGGTACGGCGTGCCGCGGCGACGGCTGCACATCGTGCCGAACGGGGTGGCGGACGCGTACTTCCACACCGCTCGGGCCGCTCCGGCCGCCGGGCCGCTGCGGCTGCTGTTCGTGGGGCGGTTGCAGATCCAGAAGAACGTGGCCCGGCTGCTGGACGCGATGACGCTGGTCCGGCAGGACGTGCGGCTGCGCGTCGTCGGCGACGGCGAACTGCGCGGACCGCTGGCCGAGCGGGCGGCCCGGCTGGGACTCGGCAACGTCGAGTTCGCCGGCGCGTTGCACGGGGACGACCTGGTGAAGGCGTACGCGGACAGCGATGCCTTCGTGCTGCCCTCCGACAAGGAGGGCATGCCGCTGGTGGTGCTGGAGGCCATGGCCGCGCGCCTGCCCGTGATCGCCACCGACGTGCCCGGCAGCCGGGAACTGGTGGGCGGTACCGGACTGCTGGCGGCTCCCGAGCCGGCCGCGCTGGCCGAGCGGATCGACCGGCTGGCCGCCGACGCGGAGCTGTGGCGGGACCTGTCCGCGCGCAGCGCCCGCAAGGCCGAGGGAGTGTCGTGGGGCCAGGTCGCCGAGCGCGTCGAACACGTCTACGCCGAAGTGCTGTCGTGACGGTCGAGATCGAGGACACGCTCGCGCTGACCACCGTCGCCAAGCGCCACCGGCGCGGCGCGGAGACCGGCCCGGACACCGGCCCGCGCGGTTCCCGCCGCCGCGGCCGCCGACGGGTCGGGGTGCGGGGCGGCGCGGTGCTGATCGCCTCGGCGGTGTGCGCCGTGACGGTGCTGCTGCCCGGCGCGCCGGCGCTGCCGCGGCTCGTGGCCGGGCTGTACCTGCTCTTCGGCGCCCCGCTCCAGCTCTGGCGTCCGCTCGCCGCGCGGATCGTACCGACCGGCAGCGGCCCCACCCTGGTCTCGGCCGGCCTGGTCGTGCTCGGCGACATGCTGCTGGCGCTCCTGGTGAACACGGTGCTGCCCCTGGCCGGTGTCGACCGGCCGCTGACCACGGCGAACCTGACCGCGGTGACGGTCCTGGGCATCGGCGTCCTGTGGTGGTTCTGCCGCCGTCACGCAGCTCCCGGCGGCGGCGCCGCCCGCACCGGGCCGATCCGCCTGTGGCACCTGGCCCGCGCCACCCCGGGGCTCGGCGTGGTGACGGGCGCGGGGCTCGGGACGGTACTGTGCGGGATCGCCGGCGCGGTCCGGCTGAACAACGGCTACGGCGGCACGGTGAGTGTCGTCGCGAGCGTGCTCGGCGGTCTGCTGCTGTTGCTGCTGGCCGTCAGACGACGCCGGTACCACGTGAGCGCGCTGGAGACGGGGCTGTACCTGGCGGCGCTGGCCCTGCTGTTCCTCGCGTCGCTGCGTGGCTGGTTCATCACCGGGCACGACGTCCAGACCGAGTACCTCTTCTACCGGATGGCGCTGGGCGGCGAGTACTGGGACGTCTCCACCTACCGTCACGCCTACAACGCCTGTCTGAGCATCACCCTGCTGCCGGTGAGCATCCGGCAGCTCACCGGCGTCTACGACATCTACATCTTCAAGGCGATCATCCCGGCGCTGTTCGCCCTCACCCCGGTCATGCTGTTCCGCTCGGTGCGCAACGCGGCCCCCCGCTCGGTGGCGCTGCTGGCCGCCGTCTTCTTCGTCGCCTTCCCGACCTTCCTGACCGACATGGTCTTCCTGGGCCGGCAGGCGATCGCCTTCCTGCTGCTGGGCAGCGCGATGGTGGTGCTCACCGACAGCCGGGGGCCGCGCGCGGCCCGGCGGATGCTGTTCGTGGTGCTGCTGGTCGGGGTGGTCCTCGCGCACTACTCCACCGGTTACGTGGTGATCGGGACGCTCGCGCTCGCGCTCGTCTACGACAAGACGTGGCGGCTGCTGTCCCGCCGGGGCCGGGAGCGGTCCCGGCGCCAGCGGCGTGAGAACGCGATGCTGTCGTTCACGCAGTGGTGGATGGTGCTGATCCCGGCCGTCGCGGCGCTGGTCTGGGCGGGTCCGGTCACCCACACCGGTGGCCAGTTGCACACCACGGTGGCCCAGACCGTCTCCGACCTGGTGTCCCCCGAGGACCAGGCCGGTTCCTCCGACACCGGCTACAGCCTGTTCGGCGGCGAGCAGTTGTCGCCGCAGCAGCGCCTGGAGGAGTACGTCCGGCAGGCGACGACCGAGTCCGGGCCGGACCGCGCCGACCTGCTGCTGACCCCGGCGGAACTCGACGGCATCGACTGGCAGGCCGTGTCCAGCGCGAACATGCCGCTCACCCCGCTGGGCCGCGTCCTGGACCTGGCCGGCGTTCCCGTCCCGGCGCTGAACGCAGCCGTGCGCGGTGCGGCGGCCTACTTCTTCCAGTTGATGACCGTGCTCGGCATCTGGGTGGTGCTCCGGGCCCGCCGCTCGGCGTTCCGTGCCGTACGGGACCAGACGACGCTGGCCTGGGCCGCGCTCAGCGCGGTCGCGCTGTTCACCGTCGTACCGCAACTGTCGGTGGACTACGGCGTGCTGCGCGCCTTCCAGCAGGGGCTGTTCTTCTTCGCCCCGTTCCTGGCCGCCGGGACCCTGTGGGTGCTGCGCTGGGCGGGCCGCCGCAAGGAGGTGATCGGCGCGGTGCTGACGTTCTGCCTGCTGCTGAACCTGGTGGGCGTCATGCCGAAGCTGCTGGGCGGCTACCCGGCGCAGATCCAGTTGTCCAACGGCGGTGACTACTACGACATCTACTACACGCGGGCGGGAGAGGTGCGGGCCGCGCTGTGGCTGGACGCCTGGAAGCGGGCGCGGAAGGACCGGGCGCCGGTCCAGATGGACAGTTTCTCGTACACCCGGCTGAAGCCCTACATGGCGTCCGACGCCAGTGGCGTGGGGACCCCGGTGTGGCTGGACGAGGACGCGTACCTGCTGCTCGGCTCGACGCCCACCGGGACCGGACGGGTGTCGATCTTCTACCGCGGCGACCGGATCACCTACGAGTTCCCGCGCGAGCTGGTGGAACGGAAGAAGGACCTGGTGTACAACAACGGCGGTTCGGTGGTGCTCAGATGACCCCTGCGGTACGGCGGGTGCTCCTCGTCAGCCACTTCTATCCGCCGCACCTGGGCGGCATCGAGCGCGTCGTGCAGACCGAGGCGCGCCGGCTGGTCCGGCTCGGCCTGGAGGTCACCGTGGTGACCTCGGGCGAGCGGACGTCCCAGACCGTCGAGGACGACGGCGTGCGGATCGTGCGGGTACGGGCCTGGAACGGTCTGGAGGCCCGGTTCGGGGTGCCGTTCCCGCTGTTCGGGCCGGAGCTGCCGCGGCGGATGCGGCACTGGGCGGCATGGGCGGACGTCGTCCACGTCCACGACACCTTCTATCTGACCTCCTGGGCCGCGGCCCGCGCCGCTCGGCGGGCCGGCCGGCCCTGGCTGGTCACCCAGCACGTGGAGCTGGTCCATCACCCTTCGGCACTGGTCACGACGGTGCAGCGGGCCGTCTACCGGCTGGCGGGGCGGCGGATCTGGCGGGGCGCGCGCACCGTTCTCACCCTCAACGCACGAGTCGCCGGCTTCGTCCGCGACCACGGCGTCGTGGCAGGGCGACTGCGGCACCTGCCCAACGGAGTGGACACCGGGCTCTACCGGCCGTGCCGGGACGCTGTCGAACGACGCGAGATCCGGGCCGAGTTCGGGCTCCCCGAGCACCGTCCGCTGGCGCTGTTCGCCGGGCGGCTGGTCCCGAAGAAGGGGTACGACGTCGCCCTCGCCGCGTGCGAGCGGGGCAGCGGCTTCGACCTGGTCCTCGCGGGCGGCGGTGACGCCTCGGCGGTCACCGACCGGCCGGGCACGCACTACGTCGGCGCCCTGCCGGCCGAGCGGCTGGCCCGTCTCTATCGCGCCTGCGACATGTTCGTGCTGCCGTCGGTCGCGGAGGGCTTCCCCCTGTCGGTGCAGGAGGCCATGGCGTCCGGTCTGCCGGTGGTGACCACACCCGACCCGGGGTACGCGCCGTACGAGCTGGACCCGGACCGCTTCGTGTTCGCCGAGCGGGATGCCGGGTCGATCGCCGGGGAGCTGTCGCGGCTGGCGGCGGACGCCGTGCTGCGCACCGAGATGGCCGCGTACTCGGCGCGGTACGCGCGGACCGCGTTCTCCTGGGACTCCCACGCGCGGACGCTGGTCGCGGCGTACGGGGAAGCCCGCGGCTGACGGGGCGGGGGACCTCCCGGCCGGAGAGGTCCCCCGCCCCGCGCCGCCGTCACAGCGAGCGGAACAGCTCCAGGTACCGCTCGGTCAACCGCTGCCAGTCGTACTTCTCGACCACGCGGGCGCGGGCCGCCCGCCCCATGCGGTCGGCCAGCTCGTCGTCGGTGAGCAGGGTGCGCAGGGCCGCCGCGAGCGCCTCGGGGTCGCGCGGAGGCACGATCAGACCGGTCTCGCCGTCGGCCACCGTGAAGGGCAGCCCCCCGACGGCCGTCCCCACCGCCGGAGTGCCGCAGGCCTGCGCCTCGGCGAGCGCGGTGCCGAAGCACTCGGCGTCACTGACCGAGGAGAGCACCCCGGCCCGGGCCTGGCGCACGGCGTCCACGAGGTCGTCGCCGCGCAGTTCGCCCGCCGCGATCACCCGGTCGGCGATGCCCAGTTCGGCGGCGAGCTTGAGCATGTTCTCGACGTCGTCACCGCCACCGATCAGCTTCAGCCGGGCCCCGGGCAGGTCGGTCAGCAGCGCGAAGGCGCGAACGAGCTGGTCGACGCCCTTCCAGCGGGAGGTGGAGTCCATCCGGCCGACGTAGACCACGGTGGCGGGCCGCTCGGACGGACGCGGCCCCGGCGTCCAGCGGTGGATGTCGACGCCGGGCGGGATCTCCTGGGCCCGCGGCCGGCCGTACGCCATCGAGCCGGGCGCGACGGCGACGGGCACGGTGGTGCGCCTCATCAGCCGGGGCAGCACGGACCGCTCGTAGACGGTGATGATCCGGTTGGCCAGGCCGTTCCCGGCGTCCTGCTTGTGCATGGTGCCGGCGTGGTACGTCAGCACGGTGGGCCGGCGCTTCGCGGCGAACACCGCGAGGTCCGCGAGGCCGGGAACCGGGGCGTGCGCGTTGACGACGTCGACCCCCTCCCGGCGGAGCCAGCGGCGCACCTGGAGCGGCCACAGCGGGCTGAGCGGGCTGTTGGACAGCTTCAGCCAGGTGCCGAGCCGTACCACCTTCACCCCGTTCTCCACGGCGACCCGGGTGCGCCGCCCGTCCGGGTTGGTGGTCAGGACGACGGCCCGCATACCGGGCGCGGCGGCGACGCCCTCGGCGATGCGCGCCGCGTAGTTCTCCACGCCGCCGATCTTCGGGGGGTAGTACGAGGAGACCACCGCCACCGTGCGGGTCCGGGGCGGGGGCACGACCGACCGGAGCCGTCCGGTGAACTCCTCGGCGCGGGCCCGGTACGCCGGCAGGACGGCGCGCAGATGGGCGCGGTAGCCGTCCGACTCCTCGATGAGCCGGTCCACCAGCGGGATCAGGTTGCCGGGACGCACCTCGTCCATCCTCAGCACCCAGTCGCCGAGGCCCAGGTCCTGCATGATGCCGCGGGTCTTGTGGTCGTACTCGATGGCGGCGCACGGCACCCCGGACAGCAGGCCGAAGATCACCGAGTGGAATCGGGTGCCGAGTATCAGGTCGGCCTGGCCGTACAGGGCGAAGACGTCGTGATGGTCGAGGGAGGCGTCGTCGACGAGGTGCAGCCGGTCGCTGTCCACCTGGGCGGCGATCCGGCGGTTGACGATCCGGTCGTCGTCGGCCTGGAAGGCACAGGTCACCTGGGGGACGAGCACCACGTGACAGTCGGGGCCGGCGAGGAGGTGGCCGAGGGTGGCGGCCATCGCGGACTCGTACGCCGACTGCTGCGCGGCGGGCAGGTGCTGCCGCGCGGTGACCAGGACCAGCCTCGCTTCGGGGGCCACGCCGAGTTCGGTGCGCCAGGGGCGGGTGGACCGGCCGCGGAAGGCGAAGGCGCTGTCGATACCGCGCTCCAGGTGCCGGCCGCGCACCCCGATCTCCTCCAGCCGCCGCACGCTGATGTCCTCCCGGACCGAGACCAGCCGCGCGTGCCGCAGCACCCGGCGCATCAGCGTCCGCTGCACCCGGGTGGGGAAGGGGCCGTAGGACTGGGGGCCCAGCACGACCGGGGTGCCGAACCGGGCCGCCAGCCACAGCGGGAGCAGCAGGAACGCCACGCTCAGGTCGGAGGGGAAGTCCTTGGTGCCGCGCAGATAGCCGCCGCCCAGCGACAGCACCAGGTCGGCCGTGGCGAGGGCGTGCACCTCCCGGCGGATCTCCGCGGGCAGCACCCGGGCGAGCACTGTGACGAGCGGGCCGCCGCCGGGCAGCGCGGCGACCAGCGCGAGCAGGACGGCGAGCAGTTTGCCGGTGACACGGGCGATGCGGGCGGTGTCCTCCCGGCCGATGTGGCGGCGGACGGAGCCGAGGTTCTCGGCGCCGTCGAACTCCGGGTACTCCTCGGGCCGCTCGAATCCGGCGATCCGCACCCGGGCGCCCGGATAGGCGGCCCGTACCTGGTCGATGGCGACGCTGAGCAGTGCCGCGTCGCCGCGGTTGCCGCGTTCGAAGGCGTTGACGATGACGACGTTCACCGGCGGGCGGCCTCTCGGTAGTGGTTCTCCAGCGCGCCGAGGAACCGCTCGACGTCGTAACGGTCGGCGCGGGCGGCCGAACCCGCGCCGAGTCGGCGCAGTCGCTCCAGGTCACCGACGAGGGGGCGCAGGGCGTCGGCCAGCGCGGTGGCGTCACCGGCCCGGACGAGCACGCCGTTGTCCTCGCCGACGAGTTCGGGCAGTCCGCCCACTCGGGAAGCCACCAGCGGGCGGCCGATCTGGAGTGCCTCCAGCGCCACGGTGGGGAAGTTCTCGGGCCAGACGGACGGTATGACCACGACCGACGAGCCGGCGAGCGCCTCGCCGACGGCGTCCGGGGAGAGCCAGCCCCGAAAACGCACCCGTCCGGTGCCGGTGAGATCGACGGCGGCGGCCTCCAGCGCGCTGCGGTCGGCGCCGTCACCGACGATGTCGAGCGTGACGCCGGGATGGTCCGGACCCAGGGCGCGGAAGGCGTCCAGCAGGACGTGCACTCCCTTGACCCGTTCCAGCCGCCCCACGTACAGCAGCCGGCCGGGCTCCCGCACCGGCAGCGGCGCGACCGTGCGGGGCACTCCGTTGGGCAGGACGTGCACGGGGACCCGGCCGACGTCCCGCCGGACCAGTTCGGCGAAGTAGGCGCTGGGGGCGAGGACCCGGTCGAGCTTGCGCAGCCGGGGCAGGTAGGCGGGTCGCTGGAGGAAACGCAGGTAGAGGTAGCGGGCCTGGTCCGGCAGGGAGAGACGCGCGCCGCCGGTGGCGGAGCGCAGGTTCCAGCGCAGCAGCTCCAGCGTCCAGTCCTCGGGCCCGTGCAGGGTGAGGATCTGTGGCGCGCGGTCCGTGGCGGCCAGGGCGGCCGGGCTGAACTCGCCGATGGTGTGCAGGTGGACGAGGTCGGGCCGGAACTCGTCCATGATCCGGGCCAGTCCGCGGTGGGCGTCCCGGTGCCAGAAGTATCCGAGCAGCCGCTGGGCCGCGCCGCCCGTGATCGCGGGGACGAGGTCGTCGGCGAAGAGTTCACGGCCCTCGGAGTCGAGGGTGGTGGCGACGGTACGCACCTGGTGGCCGCGGGCGGTCATGCCCTGCTGGATGAGACGCACGCTGCGCTCGGCGCCGCCCGCCTCGTGACCGATGTTGATGACGTGCAGGAGTTTCACGAGCGCGTCCGGGGGTCGGGGTGGTGGGGCCGTTCGACGGGGGTGGGGACCGTCGCGACGGGCGCTCTCGGCCCGTCGGGCACGGAGGTGCCGGCCGGGGCGGCCTCGCCGGGTGGCGACGGCCGGCCGCGGCGCCCGCGCAGCAGTGCGGTCACGGCGACCAGGCCGGAGGCGAGGTTGCCCAGGCCCCAGGCCCAGCCGATCCAGACCAGTCCGCGGTCCGCCCACAGCAGTGCCAGGGTGAGCGTCACCAGGGCGAACACGGCGTTGTTGACGATGAGCTGGCGCAGTTGCCGGGTGACCTTCAGGGCGAAGTTCGCCCAGGAGGAGAGCGCGACCGCGAGCGAGCCGAGGGCGAAGGCGACCAGCAGGGGCCCGGCGGCGTCGGCGTATCCCGGTCCGAACACCCACAGGACGAGCCCGCTGCCCGCGGCGATCGCGGCGGCGGCCGGGGTCTGGGCGGCGGCGATGATCACAGCGGTGCGGCGCAGCAGTACGGGCAGTTGGCCGGGGTCGTGGGAGCCCTCGGCGAACAGCGCCTCGCCGACGGAGAAGGCGATCGCGTTGAGCAGGGCGGCGATCTGGAAGGCCACGTAGAAGTAGCCGGTCGCCGCCGCGCCGAGGTGGTGCAGCACGATCAGCGGCAGGACGAGCTGCGGTACCAGGTTCAGCAGCCCGGAGGCGTAGCTGGCCAGGGAGTAGCCGAACTGCTCGCGCAGCCGGGTGCCGCCCACCCGGGGTGCGAAGCGGAAGCCGAGGCGGCGCCGCATGAGGAACATCGCGCACACCACGGCGGCGGCGAAGCCGGCACCGGTGGACCCGACGATCCCGTACATGCCGAGGCCGGTGAGGAAGGCCGGCAGGGCGAGCTTGACCACGCCTTGTGCCAGTCCGTCCGACAGGACGTTCAGCTCGGGAGCGCGCGCCCCGGTGAAGACCGACTTGGCCAGTTGGTTGAGTGCGGCGCAGGCGCACAGCAGGACGAACCCGGTGACCGCGAGCGGGTTGTCCCGCACGAACAGCAGTTTCTCGCCGTAGAGGGGCAGGCCCGCCAGATAGCCGAGCGCCAGCAGTCCGCCGGCCCCGGCGACCGCGCACAGCGCCAGGGTGAGCTGGGCGTTGCGGGCGGGCGTGGCGGCGGGGAAGCGGACGAGGGTGCTGTTGAGGCCGAACTGGCTCAGGTACGAGATCAGGCTCATCGCGGAGATGAGCGAGGTGGCGATGCCGACCTGGACCGGGGTGTAGAAGCGCGCGACGACCACCCAGAACAGGAAGCCGAGCGCGGCGGTGGTGGCCGTGGTGACCAGTACGAAGAACGAGTTGCGGTAGACGGAGTGTGCCTTGCCGTGGCGTCTAGGTATCGGCACGGCTGCCCCGTCCACGCCGAAGTGCGTGGTTCACTTTCCCCCCAGGTGGTGATGACGGTATCGGCGACTGGCCGGGGCGGATTTCCCCCCCGCCCGGCTCAGCGGCCGTCAGTTCTGGGCGCGGTGGTCCGCGATGGCGTCACGATAGGCGTCGAACGACGGCTTGTGCTCGCCGGTGTACTCGATGAGTCCGAAGTAGTGACTGCCGGCGGCGTTGGCCTCCGGCGGCTTGGTGTCGCGATGGCTGTACCAGAACACTTTGGTGACCGCGCCGAGCGCGTCCGCCGCCCGCACCGCGTCGGCGGTGATCCGTGCCTGGAAGTCGTCGGTGGCATGGGTGAGGTCCTGGCCGGGCTGCTCGCTGTCGGCGGCGACGCCCCGGCCGTGGGTGGGCGAGCCGGCCTCGGTGAGCCAGATCTCCAGGCCGGTCTGCTCGTACGCCTTCAGTACCGCGGTCAGGCTCTTGCGCGCCCCGTCCACCCGCTCGTAGGGGCTGTCCCCGGTCTTGGTGCTGGGCAGCAGGGTGCGCCAGAACGGGTGGAAGCTGATGCCGTCGATGTGCTCACCGGCCCCCAGCTTCAGGGACCGGTCGAGGAAGTCGGCCGCGGACTGTCGCTTGCCGCCGCCCTCGGTGTCGGCGTTGGCGAGCCCGCCCAGCAGGACGAAGGCTTCGGAGTCGGCTGCCCGGACGGCCCCCGAGACTTGCGCGAGCATGTCGGTGTAGCGCTCGGGGTCGGGGCCGCCGGGCCAGAAGCCGCTGATGTTGGGCTCGTTCCAGATCTGCCAGGCGTGCACACCCATCGCCGCGTACCGGGTGACCGCCTCCGTGGCGAACTGGGCGAAGCGGGCGTTGTCCGCGGGCGGGCAGGTCGAGTGCCGGGTCATGCACGCGTGGTCGCGCGACCACTGGGGGGTGTAGCCGAGGGTCGCGAGCACGCTCAGGTCCCGCTCCCGAGCGGCCGCGGCGACGCGGTCGAACCGCTCCCACAGGTACTGCGTCGGACTGTCGGGCTGGATGTTCGTCCAGGCCAGGTCGGCGCGGATCCAGGTGGTACCCAGCTCGACGGCGTCGTCGAGCGCCCGAGCGAGGTCCGCGTCGCTCATCCACGGCAGGGTGTCACTGTAGGCGAGGCCGAAATCGAGTGGTTTCGTCCGCTTGCCCTCGGTCCGGCCGGCCGCCGAGGGCAGTTCGTAGGGCGCCGCGACCGTACCGGTGGCGCCGCCCGGCGCGGGGTCCGTACCCGTGGCGCATCCGGCCATCGCGACGACGGCGGGGACGGCGGCCAGCGCCCGTAACACCCCACGCCGAGAGGTGAGTTGTCCGGATCTCTCGGAATCCTCACCTTGTTCGAATCTTGTGGACATGCGGTGCACCTTAACGGAAACCGCCGGGGCCGCTGTTCGGAATGATCAGTCCCGTGACGGCCATGGCGGCCATGGCGACCCGTGCGGGTTTCGGCCACCGCCCGGTCCGGCGCGGCGCCAGGAGGACGCGGGGCGACAGGCACCCTCACCCGCCGCGCGACCCCGCTTTCTCACTCCCTTACCGCTACCGGTCCCGCGCCCGGTCCCGGTCCCGCCCCCGCACCGCCCGCTCCGCCGCGAAGACGTCCTCCAGCCGGAAGAGCTGGGCGCGGCCCGCCCGGCCCGCCGCCGTGAGGTGGCCGAGCTGGACCCATTTGCGGATGGTGGCGGGGGCGACGCCGACCTCCCGGGCGGCGAGGGGTCCGGGGATGAGGGTCGGGCCGGCCGACACCGGCCCGGGACGCGCGCTCAACTGCCCGTCCCCGTCCGCTCCCACTCCCCTTCGTCCCAGGTGTGGCGGTACGCCGGGTCGTCCCGGCACCCGCAGTCGGGGTCCGTGCACCGGCAGGCCGGGTTGACGCACAGCACGGCCCGCCGGTCGGGGAAGGCCCGCAGCGACACCGAGTCGCACCACGGACAGCGGCCGGAGACTCGGACGACGCTCTCACTGTCGCCGAGCGCACGGGCGCACCGGCGTGCCATGCGGCGGGTCTCGTCGCGTACGTGCGCGGCGAGTACGGCGTCGGCGGCGATGTCGTCCAGGAGCGCCGCGACCCGCCGGAGCCGTTCGGGCACGGAGACGCGCCGCGCCCGGGGCAGACCGAGGCGGTCCCGGACGGCCTCCTCCAGTTCGACCACCCCGTCGGTGATGTCGCGTATCGCGTCGGAGACGTGCAGGCGCAGCGGGGCGGCGCCGTGTCCGGGAACGCTGAGCCCGTGGCGCTGCTCCAGGAGCAGCGCCTCCTCACGCTCCTCGCGCCGGCGGGCATCGAGGCCGGGCGGCGGCTGCCGGTCCGGACGGCGGTCCGGTGCGGCACCGCGGCCGGGGACCAGTTCCTCCGCCAGTTCCGGGAACTGCTGTACCAGCGTCCCGATCCACAACGCCGCTTGCTCGGTCGGCCGTTCAGGCAACGGAACCTCCGTGTCAGTAGGTAGGACGAGGTACTGCGAGGTACTGCGACGCACCTCGTACTGCGAGGTACTGCGAGGTACTGCGACGCACCTCGTACTGCGAGGTACGACGGCGGCGGCGCCGGGGGTGGGTGCGTGGCGGCGGACCGCTCGCGCACCGGCTTCACCGGCGACCGGCTCCACACCCTGACAGATTGCGTGCGCGCCCGCAACGAATAGTTCAGTCCCCGACGGGCACGAGAGACACGGAATCTCCTCATTGCTTGCCCGAAAGCACGTAATTCCGCGTGCGCAAGCACGCTAAACTTCGGCCACCCCCGATCGAGAGCGAGACCGAGATGAACACCCCCGAACTGGACGCCTTCGCCGCGTGGGTCGAGGACCTGATGCGCGACCGCGGCTACGACATCGACAGCCCGCGCGGCGGCGGCAAGTCCCGCGTCGCCGACGAGGCCGGGGTGCACCGGGCCGCCGTCACCCGGCTGCTCCAGCGGCAGAGCATGCCGGACCTGGAGACGACCCGGCGGC
This sequence comes from Streptomyces ziwulingensis, assembly GCF_039542605.1. Classification (NCBI taxonomy): domain Bacteria; kingdom Bacillati; phylum Actinomycetota; class Actinomycetes; order Kitasatosporales; family Streptomycetaceae; genus Streptomyces; species Streptomyces ziwulingensis. The sequence continues at coordinate 4,705 of NZ_BAABIG010000079.1, read as the reverse complement.
TGGCGCGGGTCCTGGGCGTGCCGGTCCGGGACATGCTGATCCGCTCCGGCCGGCTGACGGCGGAGGAACTGGCCGATCCGCGCACCCACCTGGCCTCCGGCCCCGCCACCTCGGACGCCGCGCCCCGGCCGACGCTGGAGGAGGTCGCCGACCTGCTGGGGGTGCCGGCGGACCGGCGGGAGATGTTCGTGCGGGTGGTGGAACAGTTCCTGCCCGCGGAGGGTGAGGGGGACCGGGGCCGGGGCCGGGGGGCGGACACCGGGCGACGCGCGGCGGGGGCGGCGGCCGGGGCGGGGTCCGGGACGGCGAGGCCCGGAGCCGGCGGCGGTGAACCGCGCCGACGCCGATCGGGGGCGGGCGCGGGGTCGGGGACGGGGACGGGGAGGTACGGCGCGAGCGGGCCGACCGATGGGTTGACCGACCGATTGGCCGACGAGACGGTTGTGGCCCATGGGTCGACTGCGCCTGATGGGGCGACCGACGAGACGGCCCTCGCCTCCGGCTGAACATCCCTCTCCCCCACCACACCCTTCTCCCCCGACCGACCCTCACCCCTTCTTGGCGCACCACCGCGCGACCGCACGACCACACACCGCACAGGCGTCCACGGGATCGTGGGGCGCCTTTTCGTGCTTCTGACGGCCTGCGGATACCTCCCACTCCCCTTCCCGCACCTCACTAGTTGCGCGCGCGCACGATACGTGTCACAGTTGGTGCAGCGGCGGAGCTGTGTCCGCAGGGTCGGCAAGCGATCCCGCCGCTCCCGCCGGGCCGCGGCGCCGCGCCTCCTCCCCCTCCGCGCGGCGCCCGCCCGGCGCCCCCGCGGCCCCGTACCGCACACCGCATCGCGCATCCGCATCCCGCCCGGCGCCCCGTGCGCCCCGCCGCCCCGAGGTGAACCGGAAATGACCACACCCGTCCCGCCCCCGAACGCCTTCATCGAAGTAGAGCGACTGGTCGTCGAGATCCTGGAGGACGACCCGGGCCTGGCCACCGCGCTCGTCGCGGTCGAACCGCCCGCCGACTTCGACGGCACGGCCGCCGCCGTACTGGTCAACCGGCGCGGCGGCGCCTGGGTCGGCGAACTCCACGTCGACGAGCCGCTGATCGAGCTGGAGGTGTACGGCCCGGACAAGGCCACCGCGCACACCCTGGCCAACGCGGGCCGACGCGCGCTGCTCGCCGCGGCCGGCCGCGCCTTCGGCACGAACGTCATCACCGACGTCGTCGAACAGGACGGCCCGCGCTGGATGCCCGACTACCTGTATGCGGCGGCCAACCGCTACGTGTGCGTGCTCAAGGTCGCGGTCGACGTCTACTGACCGCCCCCGCCGACCCCTCCCGCACCACTCCCCGCGCCCCGATCCAAAAGGGGCGCCCCACTAGCCCGAAGGCCCCGTCACCTGGCGGGGCCTTCGTCGTGTCCGGACGCCGTCGCACGGCGGCTTCCGGACACACCCCCGCACCACTCATTCCCCCCATCTGAGAATTTCTCGACAAGGAGAACCGAGCATGGCAGGCACCAACACTTCCGAAATCCGTATCGCCGGCGCCGGACGCCTCTACATCGCCGCCGCCGGGACGGCCATTCCGGAGACGTTCACCGACACCGACGCCGACGGCGACTGGGGCACCGCCTGGAAGGACCTCGGCTACACCTCCGGCGACGGCGTCACCTTCAGCAAGAAGGACAAGCTGGAGCCGGTCGACGTCTGGCAGGTCGTCAGCCCGGTGCACTTCGTCTACTCCGACCGGGACCTGACGCTGAAGTTCTCGCTGCTCCAGTTCAACGACGAGACGCTGCCGTTCTTCATGGGCGGCGGCACCGTCGCCGACGCGAGCGGCACCAACTCCACCGGCGTCTACAAGTACGACATCGCGGACCGTCCGTACGCCGACCCCCACGCGCTGGGCCTGGAGTTCACCGACCGGTCGGGCAGCACCACGGTGACGTACCGGTTCGGTATCCCGCGCGGCCAGGTCACCGCGGCCGACGACATCAAGCTGGCCCGCAAGGCGCCGGCGCAGCTCGGCATCACGTTCACCGCCATGGCCGCGCCGGACGGCTCGCCCCTGGCCAGCTTCGTGATGAAGGACAGCGCGTACGCCACCGTCTGATCCACCGGCGGGCGGGACGGCCGACCCCGCCCCGCCCGCCCGTCCTTCCCTCTCCTCCCCCATAAGCACCTCACCCATAAGCAAAGGAGCCTCTGTGTCCCGTTTCGACGTCAACGCCGCCCGTGCCCAGCGCCTCGAAGCCCTCGGCCGTACCTGGTCGTTCGAGCTCGACGGCGAGAGTTTCACCCTGCCCACGGAACTGTCCCGCGCGACCGCGAAGGCGCTGCGCAAGCTCGACGACAACGACGTGGACGGGCTGCTCCGCCTGCTCATGGGCGAGCAGCAGTTCGTCCGCTTCGAGCAGTACGAGGTCACCATGCAGGACATCGCCGCCATCCTGGAGGCGTACGGCAAGGAGACCGGGCTCGGCCTGGGGGAAGGCTGAGCCTCGTCGGGTTCGTCGACGAACACGCCGAGGCCCTCGAAGCGGACCTGCTCCGCTATTACGGCACCGATCTGCTCGACTGGCACCGCGAGCGCCTCTCCGCGCGGCGGCTCGCGGTGCTCATCAAGCACCTGCCGCGGGACAGCGCCCTCAACCGCGACCTGCACGGTGAGGCCGCCGACTGGTCGGTGACGGACCATCTGCTGGCGGCCGTGGTGGACCATCTCGCGGCAGCCAACTGGATGTTCGCGTCGGTCAACTCGGAGGAGGGCGACCAGCCGGAACCCCCGGTCCCGGTGCCGCGTCCGGGGGACGGGTCGCAGGACACGGACCCGAACCCGGACCCGGGTGAAGCCGACGCCCAAGCCGAAGTCGAGGCCGAAGCGCGGACAGAGGCCCAGGCGCCGTCTCCGGTCCAACTGGCCCGCTTCTTCGCCTGATCCGCAGCCGCAGCCGGAGCGCCGGCCGCTCGCCCTCATCGGGGGTCCGGCGCCTCCGGCTGTCCCTCATGGCGCCGGCCGCTCGTCGCCCGTCCCTCGAACTCCTCGGCGAGGGCCCGCGCGCGGTCCGACAACCGGTGGGCCGCGTCGTCCCCGGCCCCGGACATGTCGGCCGACGGTCCCGGCACTCCGCGTTCCGCGGTCTCCGTACGGCGTCCTCTGTCCCGCCCGACGGCTCCCGTGTCGCCGGGCCGCTCCAGCGGGGGCACGCTGGGGCGGCCGTTGCGGCGGATCACCGGCCGCTGCTCCGGGGCCGCCGGACGTCTCTCCCGCACCTCGCGGGCGGAGAGAAGGAAGCCACCCGGGGGCTCGCCGGACGGACGCCTGTACCGGTCACGTCCGTCGTGTTCCTCCCGGGCGCCGTGATCGTGCCGGCCACGCCCGTCGCCGTCGCATTCACCATCGCTGCCGGGCCGGTCCGCCATCGGCTGAAAATCACCGTTCCGAGACCCGGCCCCGTTCCCGGCCCCATTCCCACCTCCGGTCCCCGCCGTCCCGTCCGCGACCGATCGCTCCCGCTCCCCCCGCTCCTCCACGCGCGTCATCTCGGCCGGAGCGTGCAGCAGAGGAACGTACGGAAGCTGGATGACCTCTCCGCCGGGCTCGCCCTCCGCCCATCGGGCGCGGCGGGGCCGGCGGCCGGCGCGGGCGTCCTCCTGACCCCGGAGGTAGGCGGCGGTGATCCGTTCCTCGTAGGCCCGGCGGATCGCCGGGAGCTGCTCGGCCACGACGTCGGCCCAGCCGGCGCTGTAGGCGGAGGTCTCACGGCGGTCGAGTTCGGCGCGCGGCAGCGTCACCAGTTCCTCGGGGTCGTGGCCGAGGCGGAGGACGAGTTCGGAGACGCGGGCGATGAGATGGGGAAGATCGGGGGACTGTTCCAGCCAGTCGACCGCTTGATCATTCCGCGCGTTGCTCGCGACGCCGTCCACCCCGTTGGCCTTGCCCTCGCCCCATGTCTCTCCGCGTCCCCAGCGCGTGTACGGCCACCCGTCGCCGCTCACCGTCGTCTGACGAGCCCTCACGACCGTTAACGGATGCGGTGGTTCATGTGTTCCCTTACCCGACGGGAGAACGGCCGGATCTTACTCCACCAACCTGTCGAAGCTCTGCGGCGCAGCCCACATCACCGCAGGTCCGGCCAGCGAAACCACGCAGCGTTCTCGACAAACACAGAACGACACCGAGAGATTACTCGTACACTAGTTCGAACAGGCGCCTCGAACGTCTCAGGAGCGTCAGCAGCACCACAGCCCAGCGGACAGACCGGAAAGCAGGCCGACATGGCGACTGGCACGAGCAACTCCCCCAAGCAGTCGATCGACACCTACGCCCGTCTCGCCCATCTCCTGCGCACCCCGGCCCCCGACAGCGAAACCCTGCTCGACCGGGTGTACGAGGAACTGCTCGCCCGGGAGTCACGCGCCTACGCGGCGGGGTGGTCGGACGCGCTGGCGGAGGCGCGGTGAACCCCCGTCCACGACACCCCTGAAGGCCAGAGCGCTTCGAGAACACGCGGGTGATCGGAGTGCAGCCTCTGATCACCCGCTTCCGTACATGGACTCAGCTTGTTCTTTATCTACCAAGATCTTCCGGGCTTGCCGATGGCCTTGAGGCTTTCGGGGCGTTTGACGGTCTAAGGAGTAGGGCCAGCCCGGGATGAACTGCGACGCCGTCTTCGCCCGGCCATAGACGTGGCAGAACA
>NZ_BAABIG010000078.1:0-519 GCF_039542605.1 Streptomyces ziwulingensis | reverse complement strand
CCGACTGTCATCACGCCGGTCGTCACGCCGGTCGTCACGCCGGTCGTCACGGCGGAAGGGGGGACGGTCGTTGTCACGCCGAGCCCCACCCCGGTCGTTGTCGCGGCGGAACCCACCGTGGTCCCCGCGGGGACCACCACGGTCGCCGCGGTCACCACTGTCCCGTCGGCGCTGGTCGCGTTCCGGTCGATCGTCGGGAGAGTTGGTGGCCATGGGTGACTCCTGTCTTCGGTACCGCAAAGTCATTCTCACGCAACCGGGTACCCGGCGCGCTCCGGAAAAACAAAAAGGACCCTTGGTCCCAGCTTGACGCTGGGACCAAGGGTCCTTCCAAANAAAGGCTTAGCTTCCGGGTTCGAAATGTAACCGGGCGTTTCCCTAACGCTATGACCACCGAAACCCTAATGGTTTCGAGCGAACAAGCACACTTTTTAATTGTGTGGTTCAGCTCTTACCGGCAACAGTCGTTGCCTCAGAACTAACACAGTGGACGCGAGCAACTGAGGACAAGCCCTCGGC
>NZ_BAABIG010000077.1:0-9048 GCF_039542605.1 Streptomyces ziwulingensis | reverse complement strand
CCCGCGGAGCGGGTTATGCCCCGGCAAGCCGGGGCATAAAGTGCGAATTGCGCAAGCGCAATTCGGATTCCGGCGCAAGCGCCGGAATAGAATTCCGCAAGCGGAATTCAAAAGGCAGGGCAATTCGCGCAAGCGCGAATTGTGGGCACCCGCGCAAGCGCGGTTGCCTGGGCTGGCGGCAAGGGGAGGTGCATCACGCGCGGACCTGTGTAGGGCTTGGGGTTACTACGCACCACCCCCGCAACGAGAGTGACGGACCATGTGCCTGACAGGGTGCCGGCCCCACCGCAGTGACGGGCTCCGCTGCGCTCCACCCGAACCTCTCCTCATACTAGAAATCAGCCGCTCACGTTGACCAATCCCCCGTCAGCATACCCCATGAACCGTGTCAGCAGGGCGAGATTTGGCCTAGTATCAGCCTAGAGGGGGAAGCTGTCGCATGGGTAATGCATCACTGATGCTGACTGTGTAGAGTCTGGGACCAGACACCACCACCCTGGCCCGCCACTCACCGCGCCGGACTCTCATTCCTGTTATACGCCGCATTCCGCGAAAAGGAGAACACGGGAATGGCCGTGAAACTGCGTGAAAACCAGATTGAGGCTGTAGCCGCCATCGTGCGCGGCCTTGATATCCCGCCGGGCGGCATTCCCTGGAATGGTCTGCGCGGACAGGTGCACGCCGCGTGTGGGACGGGAAAGACCATCATCGCGGCGGCCTCCGCAAAGCGGATTGTACCCAAGGGCCGCGTTCTCGTTGTGGTGCCGACCCTGGATCTCCTGGCGCAGACGGTGAAGGCGTGGAGCGGGGTCGGGCACAAGGGGCCGGCGGTCATGGTGTGTTCGCCGCTGGACGATCCGGAGCTGTGGCACCTGGGGGTGCGGTCCACCACCAACCCGGTGCAGCTGGCGCTGTGGCACTCGGCAGGGCCGGTGATCATCTACGCCACCTACGCGTCGCTAGGCGTGCTGGTGGAGGCGTTCGAGGGTGCCTACGGTCAGAAGCTCGCCCCGGTGGACCTGGCGGTGGTGGATGAGGCGCACCGGACCAGTGGGTCGATGGGTAAGGCGTGGGCGGACATCCACGACCAGACGAAGATCCCGGCGCACCGCCGGCTGTATCTGACGGCGACGCCGCGGATCTGGGAGGAGCGGCTGAACCGCGAGGTCGCCGAGGGGGTGCGTGACCCGCTGCCGCGGGAGATGGCGGCCTCCATGGATGACGAGAAGGTCTTCGGGCCGGTCCTGTACAAGCTGTCGCTGGCGTCGGCGGTGTCGCGGAAGCTGTTGGCGCGGTACCAGATCATCGTCCTGGAGCTTCAGGACCCGGTCGTGACGCCCGAGCGGCTGATGGGCGAGGAGCGGCGCACCGAGGAGGTGCGCGGGCAGCGCCTCGGTGCGCTCCAGGCCGCGCTGCTGCACACGATGGAGCAGCACAACCTCCAGACCTGCATCACCTTCCATCACCGGACCATAGAGGCACAGGCGTACGCGGAGGGCCTGGAGCGTGTGGCCAAGCGGCTGCACGCCGACCAGCCGGAGAAGTACCCGGCGGAGATCTGGGCGGACTGGCTGTGCGGCGAGCACGTCCCGGAGCGTCGGCGGGAGGTGCTGGGCAGGTTCGGTACCACCGCCCGGCGGGCCGTGCTTTCCAACTGCCGCGTCCTGGGCGAGGGCGTGGACATCCGGGCCGTGGACTCCGTGGCACTGTTGGACCCCAAGGGCGCGCCGCACGACATCGTGCAGGCGATCGGCCGCGCACTGCGTCAGAAGCCCGGAGAGGGAAAGCTCGCCTCTTTGATTGTGCCGGTATTTCTCCAGCCCGATGAATCGCCGGAGGATATGTTCACCTCGGGTTCATACCGACCTTTGGTGAAGGTATTGGAAGGTCTGCGGGCTCACGACGAAGAGGCAGTGGAGTTGCTGGCGATCCCGCAGGAACCTCAGAAGGACGTCGTGCAGCCCTCCGAATCCATTGGTGTCGCGCCCGGTGATGGTGAGGAAGAAACCAGATTACTGCTTCGTTTTGCCGCTCCGCGTGATCCGGTGATGGTCGCGAACTGGGTGTCCTTCAATGTGATCGACACGGAGCGGCAGGACTGGGCGCGCGGCTGGGCGAAGCTCAAGGAGTTCACGGAGCGTGAGGGTCATGCCCGAGTGCCGTACGGGCACAAGGAGGGCGCATTTCCGCTGGGGACGTGGGTGGCGGAGCAGCGGCGGGCGTTCGGGGCCGGGCAGATGACCGGGCAGCGCGCCCGGCGGCTGGAGAAGCTCGACATGGTGTGGTCCTTGGCCGATGAGCGGTTCCAGGAGAACCTGGAGGCCGCGAAAGCGTACTACGACCAGTACTGGACCCTCTGTGCTCCGAGGTCCGCAGTGGCTTTGTCCAGGCCGGTGGGACAGTGGTTGAGCAATTTGCGGCGTCCCGGCGCGTTGGACGGTCACCCGGAGTGGGAGGCCGCGCTTCTGGCCGTGGACGAGGACTGGAACCCGTCGTGGTCGGCGGAGTGGCAGCGGCACTACGCCGCCCTTCGCGAGCTGGTGTCCGACGAAGAGGGCCAGGCGGAAGTCCTGCCCGGATTCACGGTCCACGGTATGGACATCGGGAAGTGGCTGGCCCGGCAGCGGACGCCGAAGGTCTGGCAGGCCCTGACCGACGGACAGCGCGAGCGCCTGGAGCAGCTCGGCATCACACCGCTCGCCCCGGAAGCGGAGAGGCCCACAAGGGCTTCCACGACGTTCGAGCGGGGCGCGGCGGCCCTCGCGCAGTACAGAGCCCGCACAGGCTCTGTGAAGGTCCCCAGGGCCCACGTAGAGCTGCTGGAGGACGGGGTCGAAGTCCGGCTTGGAGTGTGGGTCATGAACCAGAAGAGCCGCCGCGCGAAGCTCACCACTGACAAACTCGCCGCGCTCGCCGCGCTAGGGCTGGAATGGGCCCTGGAAGGTTAAAGTCTGGGATAAGTTTGTGGTTAAGCAAGCTGGCCTGGAGTGAGGGTGAGGGGTCATGGCATCTGAGGAAGAGCTGTTCGCGTCCGTCGACGCTCTGTTGAATGAGGAGCCACACCTGCCGCCTCCGGCGGAGCGCGCCCGGCTGCGTGAGGCGGCCGGCATCACCCAGGCCCGCCTCGCCACTGCGTTGAAGACCACGACCCAGTCGGTGAAGAACTGGGAGAACGGCCGCAGCGAGCCGAAGTCGCCGCGCCTGGATGCCTACCAGCGGCTGCTGAAGGGGTGGGCTGCGAAGTACCCCGCCCCCGGCGCGGCTCCGGCAGCCTCGGTTGCCGCGACGGCGCCCGCAGCGTCTACCGAACTGGCCGCGTCCAGGGTGGAGACGGCGGATGCTCCGCAGGCTTCCGCCGTTCCGGCTGCGGCGCCGGCGCGCCCCGCTATCCGGCCCGCTGCGTCATCGCGGCGTCCGGCCACGAAGAAGGCGGCGAAGCCCGCGACCGACCCGCGGTTCCCGCACGGCCCGCTCGCGGTCCTGGACGGTGACGGCTGCGCGTACGGCGTCAGCGGCCTGGTGCTGGACTGCCCGGCGACCACGATCGTGGAGCTGGTGGAGTGGACGCTGCGCGAGTCCGGCCTCGGTGCGCCGAAGCTGAACCGCTACGGCAAGGACTCCGACCCGCTGATCGTCCTCACGGCGGCGGCCACCGTGAAGCTCGGGCTGCCCGAGCGCCTGGAGGGCCACGAGCAGCGCCGCTCCCTGCGCCTGCCGGAGGACCACCCCGTCGTCAAGCAGGTCGCGAAGGCCAAGTGGCAGCTCACCCAGCGCGGTTTCGGCCCATGGGCGCGGATCTACCGCAAGGCGCAGGGCCGCGAGCGGCAGTGCGTGCAGCTGGCGATCCTGTCGTGGGACGCCCTTGATGAGCGGTCCTGGCCCGGCGTGGCGGAGATGGAACCGGCCGACATCGCCCGCGTCCTCGGCGTGTACGCCCAGCGGGTCATCACCCCGCGCGGGTCGACGGCCGTCTCGGGCCTGGAGCTGATGACGGCGCTGCGCCCGCCGACGAAGCCGGAGCGTGATCCGGAGACCGGGAACTGGATCTCCGGCCACAACCCCGGCAGCTTGGGGACGGAGCCGATGGACCCGGCGCCGCCGGAGGCCACCCCGGAACACCCCGTCGTCGTGCAGTCCGGCTGGACGGGCGGGTTCCTGAACGAGGAGGCGTACCAGTGGGTGCGGCCGGTGGACTCGCTCTCCGATGAGGAGTGCCTGATGCCCTTCGCGGTCGGCCTGGACCTCAACACCGCCTTCCTCGCCGCCGCGGCCCGCCTGGTCGTCGGTCTCAGCGCCCCGGACCACTTCGTCGGGCCGAAGTTCAACCCGAAGATCCCCGGCTCGTGGCTGGTCGACCTGTCCCACATCGAGCTGGACCCGCGCCTTCCCTCGCCGTTCACGCCGGACGGCTCCCGCCCGACGGGACCTGCCTGGTACCAGACGCACACCGTCGCCTACGCCCAGGAGCTCGGCTACGACGTGCACCCGATCGAGGCGTATCTGCGCCGGGAGACCGGCGCGTACCTGGACCCGTGGCACGACCGCCTCAAAACCGCGTACGTCGACACCCTCGCTGACCTCGGCGTCACCAATGACCTGGACGACCGCCAGTTCCTTGCCGCGATGGAGCGGCACAAGCAGGTCGACCCGGCCTTGGCCGCCGTCCTGTCCGCGATCAAGGCCACGGTGAAGGGCGGCGTCGGCAAGCTCCGCGAGCGCCCCCAGGGCAAGCACTATAAGGAGGGCGAGCGTTGGCCGGCCCTGGAGCGGCCGACCTGGCGCCCCGACATCCGGGCCGCCGTCATCAGCAAGGCCCGGGTCAACATGCACCGCAAGCTCAACAACATGGTGAAGATGACCGGGCTCTACCCGCTCGCCGTGCTCTCCGACTGCGTCGTCTACCCCTCGCCGGGCGCCTCGCCGCTGGACTTCCTGCCGTATGCCGCCTCGGGCAAGCCGCAGCCCGGAGGGTTCCGCCTCGGGCCCACGCCCGGCCTGGCCAAGGTGGAAGGCGTCCAGGAGATGCTCTGGGCGATCGACCTCACGGAGAAGGGCCTCAACCCGGCCCGCCACATCAAGGGCGGCGACGCCGTCTTGGACGAAGGAGAGTAAGCCGTGGCCGGTGAGATCGACGACGCCATCGAACGCGCCGACCGGGAAGCCTTCACCCGCCAGCCGCCCAAGACGCTCCAGGCACGCATCAACTTCCTGATCAAGCAGCTCAAGACGACCAAAGCCGTTGCCCAGGAGATCGAGGTCAGCCAACGATCCGTGGAGCGCTACCGCAAGGGCGAACGCAAGCACCCGCCCCAGGCCACCGCCGAACGGATCGACGCCGCCGTACGGCAGCGGTGGCAGCCACAGGTCCGCAAACGCCGGCAGCGGCAAGCTGCCGCCACGACCGGGATCACAGTGGAGACCAGGGCCCGCTTCGGATACACCGCACCAGTCGGCACCACCGACGACGGACGCTTCCGACGCCTCACCGTCCACCTCCCACCCACCTACGCACAACGCCTCTTCGACGCCCGCCAGGCTGGAGCCAGCGACCAGGAGATGCGCGCGATCATCGCCGAGGGATTCAAGGAGATCTACTTCCAAGACGGCGGAAGCCGCGCCATGGGCCTCTCCGACGTCACCCTCAACGACATCGACTACCTCGACCTCGACTACTGACCTGGCGCTGGCCGCAGGCCCAGCACCTGCTTGTTGAGCCGAAGCACGCAGTTGTCACAAGCGACGGGATGGGAGGAAGCTGTTGCTGGCCTCGGGCGCCTTTCGGGTGGCTCCCCTGCAGGGTGAGATGACGCTGTCGTTCCTGGGGCGGATCGCGGACAGGTACGGCCTGACGGTGCGGAGTCTGCTGTCATCGGTTACCGAAGTAGCCGGCCAGCAGGGCGTCGGCGGAGCTCTCCAGGACGACAGTGAGGTGTTCTTGAACGCCGCAGCCCGGGACCGGGTCGCGGCGTTGTGTCGTGTGCCGCAGGGAGGCTTGCGCCGCGCGTTGCCGGCCTGGACGCGGGAGGAGCCGCTGGGCCCCTCGAAGGAAAGGCCGGCGGCCCGGCTCCACAACGGGGTCGAGACGGTTGCCGCCTGGGGCCCGGCATGCCCGAGCTGTGTGGCCGCGCGGACCGGCCGCATTGCACCAGCCCGGGCGTACCTGGCGGCGCACCAGCGAGTCTGCCCACGCCATCAGTACTGGCTGATGAGCGTGCCTGGCAGCGGGGGACGTGTCGTCGGGTTGGCCGGATGCCCGGAGGTGGCCCAGGCGCAGGAGGATCACCGCAGGCTGCTGCGCCGCTCCCCCGTCGCTGGTTCGGCGTTCGAGGTTGCTGAGGCGGTCACCGCCTGGTGGTGGGCGCAGAAGTGGCCCGAGGAGCGTCTGTGGCCGGTGCGGCTGGATGCGGTCATGCCCGCGGGTGAGGATCCTCAGCGGTGGCGGATTCTGGCGCGGGATCTGGTCACCTACCCAGAGACCGTCGCCCTCGCCACGCTTCTGGCCAGCCGGGCCTGGCGGCTCCGTGTGGCTGCTGACGGAGGTGGTCACCTCCCTTACCGGTTGGCTGATGTGCCGTGCGTGCCCAGCGAGCTGGGCCATCGCTTGCGGCGGCCGTGGCTCACCGAGCGTCTGGCCGCCTGCACCCACGGACCGCTGTTTGCCTGGACGTACCAGTGCATCCGCACCAACGGCGGCAGTGGAGACGACGAACAGCGGCTGTGGCAGGTGCCCTTGGCGCTCCGGCCCCGGCCTCTCACCGACGTTCTTGCGGGCTACCATCGTCGGCAGACTGCGGGCACAGAAGGTCTGCCGGCTCAGAAACGGCTGCGGGGCCACAGCGTGCACGCCGACGGGGCCTTCGCCGCCGGCCTGGCCCACGCGCGCACCTACGCCGCCCAGCACGGCCACCTCGCCACCCAACGCGACACCCGAGTCGGTTCCTTCGCCCTGGGGAAATGGGTGCACAACCAGCAGGCCCACGCCCTGGCCCTGCCCGAAGAAAAGGCCGCCGCCCTGAAGGAGGTGGATCCGTGGTGGAACATCCCCTGGTCGGTGAAGTGGCAGCGCTCCTACTACCGCGCCCGCGACCACGTCCAGCGCCACGGCCCCCTCAACGCCGCCGACGGCTTTGCCGACACCCACGTGCTGACCGGGGAGTGGCTGTACCTGCAGTGCACCGACTACAGCTCACTCCACCCCGAACAGCGCCGTCTGCTGGCCGACATCGGCCTCACGGCCCAGGCCGCCGACAGCGCACGCCCGCGCCGAACGAGCCGGACAGCGGGCATCGATAAGGCTGTTGCCTGCGCGCGCGCCTTCGTCGCCGAACACGGATGCCTGGCCCTGGCCACCAAAAGCATCTCTTACCAGGGGTTTTTGCTCGGGAAGTGGCTGACTGCCCAGCGTTGCCTCACCCGCCGCCAGGACGAACCAGCGCACCTTCAGGTGCTCGACGCGATCGACGTGTGGTGGAACCCGCCGTGGCCCTTGACGTGGCAGCGCACCTGGCACCGGATCCGCGCTCATGCCCGAGACCGGCACCAGGGGGCTGCAGAAAGGGGCTGGCCGGAGAGCAGTGACGGCTGGGCCACGTGGCTGTCCGCACAGTGCACCGGCTACAAGCAGTTGCATCCGCTTCAGCAGCAGCTGCTGGCGGAGATCGGCATCACCGCCGAGACCGCCGCCCGCCCCCACGAGATCATCGCCCAGCTCTGCGGTACGGCCCCGGGCTGGCCCACGCGAGCACGTACGCCGCCGCACACGGCCACCTCGCCACCCCTCTGAAAGCTTGTCCTGCGGGGTTTCCGCTGGGCCGGTGGCTGAGCGAACAACGCCACCAGGCGCGGGAGCACCATCGCAGGACAGGCGGGACATGGCCGGTCAGCACGCTCCTCACAGCGCTCGACCCATGGTGGAATCCGACCTGGCCCTTGGAGTGGCAGCGCAATTGGAGCCGCGTATGGCAGCGGTCACAGGCCCGGTACGCCGCCGACGGCGGTGGGACCGGCATTGCCGGCCTTGAGAAGGAGCTGGCCGACTGGCTGAAGCGTCAGTGCGCCGAATACGGCACACTCCACCCCGAACAGCACCGCCTCCTGACCAAGATCGGCATCACTGCCGAAACAGCCCGAGCCACCCAACCACCGGTTGACCGCACCGAGCCCGGTCTCCTGGACACTGCGCTCGCACAAGCTCGCGCCTACGCCGCCGAATACGGCCATATCGCCTCGCCCGCCAGCACCGTCCTCGACGGGTTCCCGCTGGGGAAGTGGCTGGCCTGGCAACGACGACGCGCCCGTCAGGACCGCCTCTCCCCCACCCGGGCCGAAGCCCTGACCATGATCGACCCGTGGTGGAACCCACCCTGGCCCCTGCCATGGCAACAGACCTACCACCGCCTCCGCGCGACAGCTACGGGCGCCGAGGGCGTAGCGACCACGAACCTCCCCCGAGGCCTGTGCCGCTGGATCCTTGTCCAGCAGGAGTCCTGGGAACATCTCCACCCCGGCCAGCAGGACCTCCTGACCGACCTCGGCATCACACCCCACGCTGCCGTAGACACACGACCCGCCCCGACCACACGCTCCTACCCCGCCAGCCCCGGACTCCACCACGCACGCGCCTACGCCGTCCGGCACGGCCACCTCACCCCGGACAAGCACACCCGACAAGACGGCTTCCCCCTCGGCCAATGGCTGTGCCAGCAACGCCGCAAAGCCCGCGCCGGCACCCTCTCCACCACCACCGCAACCGCCCTCACCAGCCTGGACCCGTGGTGGAACCCGCCCTGGCCCTACACCTGGCACCGCACCTGGCAGCAATACCGCACCACGATCAGCAGGAACCAACCCCTCCCCGGCACACTCCAACGGTGGGCCAAAGCCCAACGCAGCCAATGGAGCACCCTCCACCCCGGCCAACAACAACTGAACCGTTCCGGGTTCGGTAGAGACTTCAGGTTGTTGTTGTGACCTGGAATTTGGTGGTTGCGCGGTAGTAGTTGGTCTCGCATTCGGCGGGTGGGATGTGTCCTATTTCACCGTGGAGCC
>NZ_BAABIG010000076.1:0-2141 GCF_039542605.1 Streptomyces ziwulingensis | reverse complement strand
CTGCTGAAAGGTTTAACCAGAGAGTTCGTAAAAAAGATTATAACGAGCTAAACAATAAAAATAGAGCTACTAACCCTGATGCAGGAATAGGTGGTAGTCGTAAGTTTAGTACTTTTTCTAACTCAACTAAACATTCTTTTTCTAACGGTAAATTGAGGCTTTACCTTTATAGACCGACTTCTTATCCCCGTGTGGGGGATAAAGATTTTGGTAAAACAAGTTTTAAATCTTATTCTACATATAGCAGAAATATTCTTCTTCCTTCCGTAAAGCTAAAAGATGGTGATAAGAAGCTTAATAATAAGAATATATTTTTAAAGAGAGCTATTTATAACTTCATTAAAGCTTCAGTTAACAATAAAATATACGGGGTGCACTTCCAGGACTCTACTGTATTGATCACTTTTTTAAAGGAATTTTATTCTGATTTTAATATAAGTAGACAAACCATCCATAATTATAAGAAGAGAAAGTTAATTTTTAAAGGGTTTTTAGTGAATACCGATGTATCTAGATTCTTGGCTTATGTTAATAGTAGATTTCCTGAATTTAATCCTTCTGCTTTTTTGCAGAAATATTCGGGTACCTGCATGCCGACTTCTGCTGCTGCGAAGCCAGCCAGCCAAATATGGCTGGATGGCAGGCCTAAAAAAAAATAAGCCAGCCAGCCATAATTAGAAATAAATAAGAAATGTAAATGATATATTCGCTATAAAATAGTATAAAAAGAGACTATTATGGAAATATAAAGCCATGTGTTAAAGAGAAATTTGTTATCTTATGGAAACATATAAACTCTAAGATAAATTACTTGATAAACGAAGCGAATTGAAATATCTAAGTAGCTTCAGGAAAAGAAATCAAAAGAGATTTTATGAATAGTGTGAACGAAAATAAAATAGCCTATTAATAAGTAAAATGGTAGAAAAACTGTTTGAAAAATAAATGTCAATTAGTTTTATTATTAAGACTAACTCTGGGGAACCTTCCTCAAAGGCTAAATATAACACATGAGCATCAGAGAATTAGTACCGTAAGGGAATTATTGAAATAGTAGTTTTATAAGCAGCTCGAGTTGTATTTGAAAACAAGAGCGTACCTTTTGCATAATGGGTCACCAAGTTAACATTAGATGCGAGCTAATTAGTATTGCGTAGTTAAAACGATCATAATGTAACAGAAAATGATAAGTGTCTAAAGTTAGACCCGAAG
Organism: Streptomyces ziwulingensis; assembly: GCF_039542605.1. NCBI lineage: Bacteria > Bacillati > Actinomycetota > Actinomycetes > Kitasatosporales > Streptomycetaceae > Streptomyces > Streptomyces ziwulingensis. The sequence continues at coordinate 929 of NZ_BAABIG010000076.1, read as the reverse complement.
CCTAGTGATCTTACTATAGTCAGGGCTATAAAGGCTCGAACGGGTTATTGTTGCAAAAATATCCGATGAACTATGGTAAGCATAGTGAAAGACAATTCTGACTAGGATAGCTGGTTTTCTGCGAAACCTATAATAGTAGGCAATTTAAGTAACATCAAAGCAGGTACAGAACTTAATCTCAGACCAGATGTAAATTTTCAGCAAGAGTATTTACGTACTCTTTGAAAATACATTATTCAATGGTACATATCGGGGGATCGTGAAGATTTTATCGGTGAGTATGTAGACTCGGAATGGCTTAGATGGATCTTGAATGATCAGACATAGAATGATAAGGTTGTATGTCAAAAGGGAAACAGCCCAGAACAAAAGTTAAGGTTCCAAAATTATTGTTAAGTGAAATTAAGAAGGTTTTTATTTGAGTCGACAAGGAGATGGGCTTAGAAGCAGCCATAATTTGAAGACCTCGTAATAGAGCGCTCGTTAAATCTTTAAAAGCATCGAAAATTTAACGGATCTAAACAATATACCGAAACTTTGTCCTCATTTAAACATAATTTTTATTATTGTTATTTGCAGGGGTAGCAGAACGTTGGGTTATATTAGATTTGATATTTTTTAAATTCAAATAAAAAAAACTCAAGTGATAATGGTGACATGAGTAACGAAAAAGATCCGGTACGAAGAGTATTCGGAACTCGCCTAAAGCTTATGGCTGAGGTAAAGCGGCCTCTAAGTTTATAACCTGAAGGTTAAAACGATGAGTAATTCATATTACTAAACAACATTTTCTAAGTAAAGTAAAATAAAATAAGTTTATATATTTACTTTCTTTTTAAGTGGAAAATGTACTGGAAAAATTAGTATAGCTATTCTTAAGTTGTACCTTGAAACTTATTTTTTGGGGGAAGCTGTATTTGTTTATAACA
>NZ_BAABIG010000075.1:0-504 GCF_039542605.1 Streptomyces ziwulingensis | reverse complement strand
GAAATAAATTAGAAACGGAATAATTTTTAATAATAGTAATACTCTTTTTTTAGAGGTAAAAGATATTTATTATCTATAACAATACTTTTTACTCATAACTTAAATTTAAAGATGGGTAAGTATATTAAACCTGGCGGCTCCTACGAAGCTAGGTAGCCGCCCTCAAAGTGTGTTAGTTTAATGGTAGAACCTAACGCTACGGTTGTTATGGTACAAGTTCAAGTCTTGTAGGCACTTAGATAATAGCTATCTTTTAGCTATTATCTCTTATCTATTTTCAATCTGTCGTCATTAAATCGTGTAGTAACTAAAAATANTCTGGATATAGAAGGGCTAGTCCCCCAAATCTTGATATTTAGTGTATTATTTTTTTTGTCTTAGGACAATATTCACTATGTTGTGAGCAACAAAAATAAAATCAACATAGGGTGCCGTCTTGTTAAGAAATTATCAAGATTATTATACCACTAAATTACTGGAAAGTCCTTATATGTTAATATGAAG
>NZ_BAABIG010000074.1:0-3912 GCF_039542605.1 Streptomyces ziwulingensis | reverse complement strand
GGAGCGCCAGGAGCGCCGGGGCCAGGAGCGGCCGGGCCGCCGGGGCCGAGGGGGGCCGGGCCGCCGCGCGCGGGGAGACCGCCGCACCCGCGCCGGGCCGCGAGGTCCCGCCGCCGCGCAGACGCCGGGGCGCCCCGGAGGAGCCCCCGCCGGGCCGGCGCGGGCGCCGGCCGGTGAAGAAGAAGACCCGGGGGCGGAAAATACTCCTGTGGACCGGCGGCACGATGGCCTTCGTGGTCCTCGGCACCGCCTCCGCCGCGTACCTCTACCTCGACCACCTGAACGACAACATCACGTCCGTCTCCGACGACGGCGCGAGCACCGGTGGCTTCGAGAAGGACAAGGCCATCAACATCCTGCTGATCGGCACCGACAAGCGCACCGGCAGCGGCAACGACGGTTACGGCGACACCGGCAGCGCCGGGCACGCCGACACCACGATCCTGCTGCACGTCTCCAAGGACCGCTCGAACGCCACCGCGCTGAGCATCCCCCGCGACCTGATCGTCGACATCCCGGACTGCCCGACCACGCAGGAGGACGGCACCCAGGAGGTCATCCCCGGCTCCACCGGCGTGCGGTTCAACACCAGCCTCGGGCAGGACGGCCGTACGCCCAGTTGCACCGTGCGGACCGTCACCGAGCTGACCGGTGTCCAGCCCGACAACTTCATGGTCGCCGACTTCAACGCGGTCAAGACGCTCTCCACGGCGGTCGGCGGCGTCGAGGTCTGCCTGGCCAAGGACATCGACGACCCCGACTCGCACCTGAAGCTGTCGGCGGGCAAGCACACCATCGCGGGCGAGGACGCCCTCGCCTTCGTGCGCACCCGGCACTCGGTGGGCTTCGGCGGCGACCTGAGCCGGATCGAGCTGCAGCAGCAGTTCCTCAGCGCGCTGATGCGCAAGCTGAAGTCGAACGACACCCTCACCAACCCCGCCAAGATGCTGAAGCTGGCCGAGGCGGGCACCGAGGCGCTGACCGTCGACTCCCAGCTCGACTCCATCGGCAAGCTGAAGGACCTCGGGCTGGAGCTGGGCAAGCTCAACGTCAAGAACCTGACCTTCACCAAGGTCCCGGTCGTGGACAACCCGGCGGAGGCCACCCCGACGACGGTCGTGCTCAGCGAGTCGCCGGCCGCCCAGGTCTTCGACATGATCAAGAACGACATCTCCTTCACCGCGGTCAAGGAGGAGAAGAAGAAGGAGGCGGCCTCGGTCGCCGCCCGCCTCAAGGGCACCAAGGCGGACGCCTCCGAGGTCCGCGTCCAGATCCTCAACGGCGGCGCGGAGACCGGCAGCGCGCAGGAGGAACTGACCTGGCTCCAGACCGAGGCGGGCGTCACCAAGTCCGAGAACGGCGGCAACGCGCCGAAGAACCTCAGCAGGACGACGCTGGAGTACGACCCCGACCAGGCCGCCCAGGCCCGCCGCCTCGCCGACCTGCTCGGTCTCTCCGGCTCCGCGATGAAGCCCGGCGAGAGCGTCACCAACGCGCAGGGCCTGCCCACCATGACCCTGACCCTCGGCAAGGACTTCAAGGGCGCCGGGGTGAAGCTCAACGCCTCCTCGGGCGGGACGCCGCAGGGCGTGGAGACGTCCACCGCGGACAAGGTCAAGTGCGCCGAGTGACCTGAGCGCCCTTCCGTACGTCTGACAGGGCGGACACCGTCCGTGGCAGCCGCCGTACAGCCAATTCCGGCCTTCGTGCGTCCTCTTGACGGTGACCGGACGGCAGGCGGGCTGCCGCGCGGTGTGCCGTCCGTCGGCGTGAGGGTGGGGAGAGTGGGATGACGCAGAGCACGGTGCGGGCGCCTCGGGCGCGCGGGGAGGGCCCCGGGAACGGCCCTGGGGACGGTGCCGGGAACGGTTCCGGCGACGGCGGCGACGGCGGTGACGGCCCGCGGGGGAACGGCCGGCGTGGCACGCGGGGCCACCGCGTGCTCCGGTGGTCCGCCTCCACGCTGGCGGTGCTGATACTGGGCACGTCCGGCGCCGGTTACCTCTATTACGAGCATCTGAACGGCAACCTCGACCGGGGCCGGCGCGACAACGGCGACACCAAGCCGCTCCGGGCCGAGGCGAACGCGGCCGGGCAGACCCCGCTGAACATCCTGCTGATCGGCTCCGACAGCCGTGACTCCGACGAGAACGTGAAGCTGGGCGGCAGCCGCGACACCCGCGGCAACCCGCCGCTGGGCGATGTGCAGATGCTCATCCACCTCGCCGCCGACCGCCGGAGCGCCTCGGTGGTGTCCATCCCGCGCGACACCCGGGTCGACATCCCCGAGTGCACCGACCCGGAGTCCGGCGACACGTATCCGGCGACCAACGACATCATCAACACCTCGCTGGCCCGCGGCGGCGCCGGCTGCACCCTCGCCACCTGGCAGAACCTCACCGGCGTCTACATCGACCACTGGATGACCATCGACTTCGCTGGTGTGGTGCGGATGGCCGACGCGATCGGCGGGGTCGCGGTCTGCGTCGAACAGAACGTGTGGGACCGGCCGCTGCCCGGGGTGCCCGGCGGCTCCGGCCTCAAGCTGGAGGCCGGTACCAGGAAGGTGCGGGGCGAGCAGGCGTTGCAGTGGCTGCGCACCCGCCACGCCTGGGGCAGCGACCCGCTGCGGGCCCGCGCCCAGCACATGTACCTGAACTCGATGCTGCGCACCCTCAAGGACCAGAACGTCTTCACCGACCCCGGCCGGCTGATGGGCCTGGCGGAGGCGGCCACCAAGTCGCTGACGGTCTCCGAGGAGATCGGCACGGTCAAGGACCTGTACGACCTGGGCGGCCGGCTCCGGACCGTGCCGACGGACCGCGTCACCATGACCACGCTGCCCACCGTCCCCGACCCCCAGGACGCCAACCACCTCGTCGCCAAGGACGGCGAGGCGGAGCGGATCTGGAGGATGCTCCGCGACGACGTCCCGTTCGACGACACCGCCGAGGACAGGACCGACGCGAAGCCCGAGGCCGACGCGGAGACCGACGCGGAGACCGAAGGGGAGGACGACGCGGCGGCCGGCGGGGACGCGGAGCCGGAGACCGGGGCGGGCCCGGCCGACAGCGCCGCCGCCGACGCCGAGATCGGGGTCCTCGTCCGCAACGGCACCCGGTCCGCCACCGACGCCCCGGTGCGCGGACGCGCCGGTACGGTCGCGCGGGCGCTGGTGGGGCGGGGTTTCGCCCGCGCCGCCACGGACACCTCGGCGGCGGTCGCCGAGGAGCGGACCGTCGTAAGCTATCCGAGCGCCGAACTGGCGGCCGACGCCCGGCGCGTCGCCAAGTCGCTCGGGATCGCGCCGAGTTCCGTCGAGCGGTCGACGGAGGTCTCGGGGGTGACGGTCGTCGTCGGCGCCGACTGGCGGGAGGGCACCACGTATCCCGAGCAGGCGGCACCCGAGGCCGGTGAACTGCCCGCCGACACCGACGCGATCAAGGGTTCGGACACCGGCCAGTGCATGGACGTCTACGCGCCCTACCGCTGGTAGGCGCCCCGTAATGGGGCGGTATCACCCTGTTGTAGCTGCTGTATGAATGTCGAATTTGTCACCGGCGTCGTTCGGGGTCGAAGTGTGCGGATAGTGTGAGCGCTCCCAGTGCCCACCGCCGTGCGGCCTTCCCCGGCGTCGCACACTTGTCGACCCAGAGCGTGCGCCTTCCGAGGGAAGGTGCCGCGGCCCCGACGGAGGATTCGGACGACCGTGGACGCGCAGAGCCGTGGGCGGGCGGACAACGTCGACCCCGCAGACCAGTGGGTACGCAACCCGCAGACCGGCGAGTACGAGCTGAACCTGGGCCCGTCCGCCCCGCCGCCCGGGTCCCCGCCGCCTCCCGGGCCGGCGCACCGGCCCGTCCCCCGCCCGCGCGGGGCGGCCCCGGACGGCCGTGCCCCCGCGGCGCGCAC
>NZ_BAABIG010000073.1:0-22966 GCF_039542605.1 Streptomyces ziwulingensis | reverse complement strand
CACCTCCTGGACCGGCGCGGCCGACCGGCGTTGCCGGGGGCCGCCGGTGAGCTGTGGATCGCGGGTGCGGGCGTGGCCGACGGCTACCTCGACGCGCCCGGGGAGACCGCCGCACGGTTCGTCACCGGGCCGGACGGCGAGCGCCGCTACCGCACGGGCGACCTCGCGCGGTGGCGCGGCTCCGTCCTGGAGTACCTCGGGCGGAACGACCAGCAGGTCAAGATCCGCGGGCACCGGGTCGAGCCGGCGGAGACCGAGGCCGTCCTGCGCGGCCACCCCGGCCTCGCCGACGCCGTCGTCACCGCCGCGGGCCCGCCGGACGGCCGCTACCTGGTCGGCCACGTCGTACCAGGACCGGACGGCGTCCGCCCGGCCGCCGTGTTCGAGACGTATCTGCGCGACCGGCTCCCCGAACACCTGGTGCCCCGGCGGTGGTCGGTCCTCGACGCCCTTCCCACCACCGCGTCGGGGAAGACGGACCGCGCCGCGCTGCCCGACCCCGGCCCGGGCCCCGCCGGGACGGCGGCGGAACCGATGCCGGCGATGCGGCGCCTCGTGGCCAGGGTGTGGGCCGAGGTGCTGCGCGTGGAGCGCGTCGGGCCGGCCGGTGACTTCTTCGCCCTGGGCGGTGACTCCCTGGCCGCGACGCGGGTGGTGGGCCGGCTGCGCGAAGCCCTCGGCCACCGGATCGCCGTACGGGCGCTCTTCGACCGGCCCGTGCTGGGGGACTTCGCCGACGACCTGGAGCGCACGCTGCTGCGGGAGCTGGCGGCCGAGGCCGGCGGGGAGGCGTCATGAGCGGACGTCCGCTGCTCGTCGTGGGCTTCACCTGGTCCTCGGTGGCGGCGCTTGGCGGCTTCCGGGACGACCGCTCGGTGGTCGTCGTCGAACACCCCGCCGTGATCGCCCGGCGCGGGCTGCGCGGGGCACCGGGACGGGCGGCGGTCCTGCGGGAAGTCGTGGCCTGGGACCACCGGACCGCGGCCGCCGCCGACGCCTTCGCCGACGCCCGGCCCGATCTGCGGCCGGCCGCCGTCGCCGCCGTCTCGGACGACGGCGCGCCGTTCGCCGCTCGCCTCGCCGAGCGCCTCGCACTGCCCGGCGCGGGCGTGGCAGCGGCGCTGCTGCTGCGGGACAAGGCGCTGCTGCGCCGCGTCACCGGGGCGGCGGACGTCCCCCAGCCCGAGTGGGAGGAAGTGACGAGCGCCGCCCGCCTGCGGGCGTTCATGACGGCTCACCCCGGCCCCGTGGTCCTCAAGCCGGTGTTCGGGCAGGGCTCCGTCGGCGCGCGGGTCCTGCGCTCTCCCGACGGCAGCGAGGCCGCGTTCGCCGAGTGCGTCGCCGAGTACACCGCCGCGTGCGACGCCGGGCCGGAGCCGGTGCGGATGCTGGCCGAGCGGTGCCTGCGCGGCCCCGAGTACAGCGTGGAACTGCTGGTGGCGGACGGCCGGACGCTGTTCGCCAACGTCACCGCCAAGGAACTGTTCCCCGGGACCCGGCCGGTCGAGCGCGGTCACCTCGTGCCGGCCGCCGTCGCCCCGGATCTGGCGGCGCTGCTGCGCGAGCGGACGGAGCGGGTGGTGCGCGCCATCGGCTTCGGCACCGGCGCGGTGCACGCCGAGTGGATCGTGGAGGCCGGATCACCGCACCTGGTCGAATGCGCCGGACGGCTGCCCGGGGACGAGATCCCGGAACTGATCGACTGGGCGTACGACGTGGAACTGTTCCGCGGCCTGTGGACGCTGCTCGCGGGTGATCCGCTGCCCCGCCCGCCCCGGACGACCGCCCGGCGGGCATCCGCCATCCGCTTCCTGCACACCGGGCCCGGCGTCGTCGAACGGGTCGGCGGCCTCGCGGCGGCCCTCGCGGTGCCGCACGTCGTCGCCTGCCGGTTCCTGACCGGACCCGGCCGTCGTGTCGGCCCGCTGCGCAGTTCGCTCGACCGGGTCGCGTACGCCCTGACCTGCGCACCCACCGGGGAGGAAGCGGTCAGCCGCGCCGAGGAGGCGCTCGCCCGGCTGACCGTCACGACCCGCCCGGAGACCACGACGGCACCAGGAGAAGAGAACCGATGACCACCCCCACCCCCGCCGCAGGCGCCGATGACGGGCCGGCCGGGGAACGTGCCCGCGCCCTGCTCGACCGCCGGCTGGCCGCCGCGCTGGCCGGCCCGGCGGCACCGTCGCCGCACCGGCCCGGACCGCCCCCGTCACGCCGCCCGGCGCCGGTGCCGCTCACCCCCGCCCAGTCACGCCTGTGGTTCCTCGAACAACTCGGCGTCCACGGCCCGGCCTTCCACTCCCGGGTGGTCCTGCGACTGCGCGGCACCCTGGACGAGACGGCCCTGGTGGAGGCGGTACGGGACCTGGCCCGGCGGCACGAGGTGCTGCGCAGCCGGATCGAGGAGCCGCCCGGTTCCGGTCCCGTCAGCCGGGTCGGCGAGGCCGCGGACGTACCGGTGGCGGTCCGCGCGGACCTGCCGCCCGACCGGTGGGAGGCGGTGCTGGCCGAGGAGACCGGCCGGCCCTTCGACCTGACCGCCAAACCTCCATTGCGGGCCGCGCTGCTGCGCGCCGGCGACGAGGCGGTGCTCGCCCTGACCTTCCACCACGTCGCGGTGGACGGCTGGTCACTGGGCATCGTCGGGGCCGAGTTGCCCCGGCTGTACGCGGCCCGGCTGGGCCGGGGCGAGGCCCCGCCGCCCGCCCCGCAGCACACGGACCACGCCGCCCGGCTCGCGCGGACACCGGTGCGGCAGCGGTCCCTGGACTGGTGGGAGGAGACGCTGACCGGCCTCGCCCCGGTGCTCGACCTGCCGACGGACCGCCCCCGGCCCGCGGTCCAGGACCCGGCGGGCGGCGAGGTCCCGCTGTCCCTGCCCCCGGACGCCGCGCAGCGGGTGCGGACGCTCGCGGGGCGGGCCGGCTGCACCCCGGCCATGGTGTTCCTCGCGGCCTGGCAGGCACTGCTGTCCAGGATCTGCGACACCACCGACGTCCCGGTGGGTGTGGTGGAGGCGGGCCGCGGCGACCCCGGCACCGAGGGCATGGTCGGCTGCTTCGTCAACACCGTCGTCGTGCGCACCGACCTCTCCGGTGACCCGACGGGGAGCGAACTGCTGCGCCGGGTCCGCCGGGTGGCGCTCGACGCGTTCGCGCACGCCGACGTGCCGTTCGAGCAGGTGGTGTCCCGGCTGCGGCCCGAGCGCGGCGCCACCGCGGCGCCCGTGGTGCAGGCACTGTTCAACTTCCTCGTCCTCGACGACCGCCTCCCGGCCTTCTGCGGCCTGGAGACGACCCCGGTGATCCCGCCGGTGACCGCAGCCAAGGCCGACCTGCACCTCACCGTCACCGAGGGCCCGGCCGGTTTCACCGGCACCCTCAACCACCGCGCCGAACTGTTCGACGTGTCGACGGCACGTCACCTCGCCTCCTGGTACGGGGACGTGCTGGCACATCTGCTCGACGCCCCCGACCGCCCGGTCGGCGCCGCCGGGTGGACCTCGCCCGCCCCGGCGGTGCTGCGCGGTCCGCTGCGGGAACGCCCCGCGCAGACCGTCCACCCGCGGGTGGAGCGGTGGGCCGACCGTACGCCCGGCGCGCTCGCCGTGGCCGCCCCGGACGGCCGGCTCACGTACCGGGAGCTGGACACCGCCGCCAACCGCGTCGCGCACGCCCTGATCGGCGCGGGAGTCCGCCCGGACGAACCCGTCGCCGTGCTGCTGGAGCCGTCGGTGACGCTGCCGGCCGCGCTGCTGGGCGTCCTGAAGGCCGGCGGCGGCTACCTTCCGCTCGACGCCTCCCACCCACCGGCGCGGATCGCCGCCGTCCTCGGCACCGCCGGGGTACGCACGGTGCTCACCGTCCGGGAGTTCCGCGCGGCCGTCGAGGGCGGGGGCAGACGCGTCCTGCTCCTGGACGACCCCGCGACGCTGCGCGACGCGCCGGACCACCGGCCCCGGGTACCGGTACGCCCCGGCAACCTGCTCCACGTCATCTTCACCTCCGGGTCCACGGGCGCCCCCAAGGGCGTCGCCGTCGAGCACGCCGGGGTGGCCGACTACCTGGACGCGGTGCTGGAACACCTCGGCGAGGACGTGGCCGGCGGCTCGTACGCCGTGCTGTCCACCATCGCCGCCGATTTCGCCCACACCTGCCTGCACGCCGCCCTCACCACCGGCGGCACCGTCCACTTCGTGGCCCGGGAGACGGCGATGGACCCCGGCGCGCTCGCCCGCTACCTGGCCGCACACCCCGTCGACGTGATGAAGCTGGTGCCGAGCCACTTCGCGCTGCTCGCGGCCCACGGCGACCTGGCCGCCCTCCTGCCCCGCAAGCTGCTCTTCTTCGCCGGCGAGGCCCTGCCCTGGTCGATGGTGGACCAGGTCCGGGCCGCCCGGCCGGGGCTGCGGGTCCAGAACCACTACGGGCACACCGAGTCGACGATGGTCCGCATGGTCTGCGACGTCGACGACGTCCCCGCCGCCTCGCGGACCGGCATCGTGCCGCTGGGCCGGCCCGTGGCCAACACCGTCGGTTTCCTCGCCGACCGCGCGGGCCGCCCGCTGCCGCCGGGCGTGCCCGGTGAACTCCTGGTCGGCGGGCCGTGCGTGGCCCGCGGCTACCTCGGCGCACCGGAACTGACCGCGGAGCGCTTCGTCGAGGTGGACGGGCGGCGCATGTACCGCTCGGGCGACGTGCTGCGGATCCGCGGGGACGGCCGGGTGGAGTTCCGGGGCCGGACCGACGACCAGGTGAAGATACGCGGTTTCCGGGTGGAGCCGGGCGACGTGGCCGAGGCGCTGCGCCGCCTGCCCGGCGTGGCCGAGGCCGTGGTCCTCCCCGCCGGCCGGGACGGGCGCCCGGAGCTGTCGGCGTGGCTGGTGCCCGCGACCGGGCACCGCCCGGACCCGACGCAGGTGCGGGCCGCCCTGCGGGACCGTCTGCCGGAGTACATGGTGCCCGCCTCGGTCACCGTCCTGGACCGCCTGCCGCTCACCCCGAACGGCAAGGTCGACCGCCGGGCCCTGCCCCGCCCGGCGCGCACCGCGCCCGAGGAACGCTCCGCACCGCGCACCCCGACCGAGCGACAGGTGGCCGAAATCTGGGCTCAGGTGCTCGGCCGCCCGGAGGTCGGCGCCGACGACGACTTCTTCGACCTCGGCGGGGACTCCTTCGCGGCGGTGCGGGCCGTCCGCGCCTGCGACCCCGCGCTGCGGGTGATCGACCTGTTCACCCGGCCCACCGTCCGTGCGCTCGCCGCCCACCTCGACAGCACCCGCCCTGCTTCCGGCCGGCTGCTGCACCGGCTCGCCGGTCCCGCGCGGCCCCGGGCGACGGTGGTCTGCGTCCCCTACGGCGGCGGGTCGGCGGCGGTGTTCCGGCCGCTCGCCGCCGCCCTGCCGGACGACCTGGCGCTGCTGGCCGCCGAGCCACCCGGCCACGACCCGGCCCGGCCCGACGAGGAGTACTGGCCGCTGGAACGGCTGGCGGACCGCCTCGCCGACGAGGTGGCCGAGACGGTGACCGGTCCCGTCCTCGTCTACGGCCACTCGGTGGGGGCGGCGGGCGCGGTCGCGCTGGCCCGGCGGCTGGAGGCACGCGGGCACGCGGTGGTGGGGGTGGCGGTGGGCGGCAACTTCCCCTCCGCCCGGCTGCCGGGACGGACGGCCGCCCTGGCGAACCGGCTGCTGCCGGTGGAACGGTGGGCGTCCGACCGCCACTACCGGGACGCGCTGCGCGCCACCGGCGGGCTCCTGGACGACATGGACGAGGCCGCCGTCCGCACCGCGCTGCGCGCCATGCGGCACGACGCCGCCGAGGCCCGGTCCTTCTACGGCCGTGAACTGGCCGCCCCCGGGGCCCGGCTGGCGGCTCCGCTGCTGTGCGTGGTCGGTGAGGCGGACCGGTCCACCGAGCTGTACCAGGAGCGACACCGGGAGTGGGAGGCGTTCGCGGACCGTGTCGACCTCGTCACCCTGCCCCGGGCCGGTCACTACTTCCTGCGGCACCAGGCGAAAGCCCTCGCCGCCGTCCTCGACGGACGGATCACGGCGCGGACCGCGGGCCGGCTCCCGGCCCCGCCCACCGTTCCCGGGCCGGACGGTCCCGGCCTGCGTCCCTTCTACACGGTGGCCGCCGGGCAGTTCCTGTCCCTGCTGGGCGGCGCCCTCACCTCGTTCGCGCTGGGCGTGTGGTCGTACCAGCGCAGTGGCCGCGTCCTGGACCTGGCGCTGGTCACGATGCTGGCGACCGTCCCGGCGGTGCTGGCGACGCCGGTCGGCGGCGCCGTGGCCGACCGTGTGGACCGGCGCAAGGTGATGCTGGCCGCCGACGGCGCCGGGCTGCTCGCCATGGCGCTGCTCGCGCTGCTGGCGGCCACCGGAGGGCTGTCGGTGCCGGCCGTGTGCATTCTGGTGACGGTGACCTCGCTGGCCTCGGCCTTCCACCGGCCCGCCTATCTGGCCGCCACCGCCCAACTGGTGCCCAAACCGTATCTTCCCCAGGCCAACAGCCTGGTCGGGCTCGGCATCGGGACGGCCCAGGTCGCCGGGCCGCTGCTCGGCAGCGCTCTCCTGGCGGTCACCGGCCTGTCCGGGGTGACCGCCGCCGGGGTCTGCGCGGGTGTGGCAAGCCTCGTCTCGCTGTGGTGCGTCCGCTTCCCCGACCGGTTGTTCCGCCGGCAGCGCGAACCCTTCGGCCGGGCACTCGCCGGCGGCTGGCGCTACCTGGTGCGCCGCCCGCCGCTGCTGCGGCTGATCGGCTTCGCCGCGGTGCTGAACCTGTTCGCCTCGACGGTGTTCGTCGGGGTGCAGCCGCTCGTCCTGTCCTTCGCGCACGTCACGGACCTCGGCGTGGTGACGACCGCGGGCGGGCTGGGCGCGGTGGCGGGCGCTCTGCTGATGCTGTCGTGGGGCGGCACCCGGCGCCGGGCGACCGGCATGATCGGCGCCACTGTCGCGGTGGGCGCCGGAACCATGCTGATGGGGTCGCACGCGTCCGTTGCGGTGGTGGCCGCGGGACTGGCACTGCGGATGGCCGCCATGGCCGTGCTCAACGCCCACTGGCTCTCGCTGATCCAGGTGAAAGTCGGCCAGGAACTGCAGGGCCGGGTGCTCGCCACCCACCTGATGCTCGCTCTCGCCACCCAGCCGGCCGGCTTCCTCGCGGCGGGCCCGCTGGCCGACGCCGTGTTCACCCCTCTCCTGCGCCACCACGCCGTGCTGCGCGCCCTGGTGGGCGAAGGCCCCGGCCGGGGTATGGCCCTGCTGCTGTTCGGGTGCGGGCTCTGCCTCGTCGTCTTGGGCGTGTGGGGCCTGTGCTGGCGCCCCTTGCGCCACCTGGAGGACGACCTGCCCGACGCGACTCCGGCCCCGGAGACGGCCACCGACCTCGACACCGTCCAGCAGCGGGCGGACGACCGGCTGGCCGAGGCCGAAGGGGCGGCGGGTGTGCGCCGGCACTCAGCCTGATCTTTCTGGTGAGCCCTCCGACGACGCGCCGAACGCGCTCGCTCGAACTCCGGCCCCCCACCGAACGCCCGCGGCATCGGCCGCGGTGGGCTCCTCACCTGAGCTGATGGCCGGTCTGGCAGGAAACTCAGCTATGGCTCGAACAGGTCGCCCGGCTGCCGGTCGGGCGGGTCGGGTGGCGAGCAGGTGTCGGCGGCCCAGCCGACCGCGGGGCCATGTCGGAAGCGAGCGGGCTCCAAACGGTCACGAGGACAGCAGCCCGCATGCCTCGTCGCCGAACTCACCGGATCGCCTCTGCCGGCGGGGTGCCGCCCGGTCGCGGAAGGGGCCGCCCCGGTACCTCGGTCCGACAGGTGCGCGCCGAGAGGCCGGTCACAGCCTCACCTCAACGGGCCTCGTCCAAGGTCCCCGACAGTTTCACGCACTGGATGGCGGGCCCATCCGGGCCTTGGTCCGACCGGATCGGAGCCAATCGACGTCGCGTAGCTCCTCTTTGCACACGAGCGCGCCACGCAGGTCCCCTTCACGCAGGTCCGCACCGGCCGGCAGCACGCCGCTCAGGTCCGCGCCGACCGGGCTCCTGCTCGGTGCCCCCGGTTGCGGAGTCGCCGCAGACGAACTCGCCGCCGTCCCGGGCCGACGGGAGTACCGCGAGACGGCGCTGCGCCTGTTCACCTCCCTGGCGCGGACGTGCCTGACGAGACAGTCGAGGCGCGCCCGGGCAGTGGTCGCCCGCCGCAGGCGCAACGGGCCGGCCGAGGAAGGGGCAAGACTTCCCTCCTGTACGCGGACTGCTGCCTGCTGCCTGCTGGAGGGCATCCTGCGCGTCCTGCGGCCGCGGGAAGCCCACCGCGCGATCGACCTGCGACGGTGTGACCGGACCGCCGTCCGACCGCCGGCGGGTTCCCGATCCCCGGGCCCCTTGACGCCCTTGGTCCGGACCTTTAGGTTCACGCATCACCACAGCGTTCCTGGATACGACCAGAGTTTTAGTACGTGAACACGCCTGTGCCGCTCGGACCCCCACTCTGACCGCCGCCGTGTGCGAAAGGCCGTGCCCCCATGACTGAACCCCTCTCCCGCCTATCCCTGCCCCGTGCCGCTGTCGCCGTGACCGCGCTCGCGCTCGCCGCGGGACTCGTGACGGCCTCGCCGGCCTCCGCCGCCACCGGACGGATCACCGGCCTGGCCGGCACATGCGTGGACGTCGCCGGAGGGGGCAGCGCCAACGGAACGCCGGTGCAGCTCTACGACTGCAACGGCAGCGCGGCCCAGCAGTGGACGGTCGGCGCCGACGGCACCGTCCGGGCGCTCGGGAAGTGTCTGGATGTCGTCGCCGGCTCCGTCGCCAACGGGGCCAAGCTGCAGCTCTGGGACTGCACCGGCGCGGCGAACCAGCGCTGGACGGTGACCGCCGCCCGGGACCTCGTCAACCCCGCCTCCGACAAGTGCGCCGACGCCACCGGGAGTTCCTCGGCGAACGGCACCCGGCTGCAACTGTGGAGCTGCACCGGCGCGGCGAAACCAGAAGTGGACCGCACCGGCCGCCGGTGAGGTCCCCCCGGCCGACGGGCCTCCGATGGCCGTGGCCCCGTACCTGTACAACGGGTGGGGCAGCCCGCCAAGTCCGACCACGGTCACCAACGCGACCGGCGTCAAGTGGTACACCCTCGCGTTCGTCCTCAGCAACGGGTACTGCAACCCGCAGTGGGACGGCAGCCGCCCGCTGACCGGCGGAGTCGACCAGCAGACCGTCAACACCGTGCGGGGCAACGGCGGCGACGTCATCGCGTCGTTCGGCGGATGGAGCGGGAACAAGCTCGAAAGTTCCTGTTCCGGCTCGGGCGAGCTGGCCGCCGCCTACCAGAAGGTCATCGACGCGTACGGTCTGAAGGCCGTCGACATCGACATCGAGGCCGCCGCCTACGACACCCCCGCCGTCCAGCAGCGCACCGTGGACGCGCTGAAGGCCGTGAAGGCCGCCAATCCCGGTATCAAGGTGTACGTCACCTTCGGCACCGGGCAGAACGGTCCCGACACCAGCCTGATCGACCGGGCCGCGGCGGCCGGACTCACCGTGGACGGCTGGACCGTCATGCCCTTCAACTTCGGCGGGAACGGCCAGAACATGGGCACCCTCACCACGCGCGCCGCGGAGGGCCTCAAGGCCGCGGTGAAGAGCGCCTACGGCTACAGCGACGACCAGGCCTACCGGCACATGGGCATCTCCTCGATGAACGGTGTCACCGATGTCGGGGAGACGATCACCGTCGCCGATTTCCGGACCATCCTCGCCTACGCGCAGCAGCACCACCTCGCCCGCCTGACGTTCTGGTCCGTCAACCGCGATCGCCCGTGCTCCGGCGGCGGAGCCGACACCTGCTCCGGAGTCGGCCAGCAGCCCTGGGACTTCACCCGAGTCCTGGCCCAGTACCGGGGCTGACGTGTCCGCCGTGCCCCCACCCACCGCCACCCCCGCACCGCCCACCGCGCACGGCCGGCCCACCGGAGGCCCCATGCTCCCGAGACACACACGCCGACCACGGGTGTCCTGCTCGCTGTGGTCCGTCCTCGTCCTCCTCGCCTCCCTCCTCGGGCTGGCCACCACGTCACCCGCGGCCGCCGAGGCGCAGCCCTTCAGGGTTCTCGCCCTCTACCACGGAACCTGGGACGCGGCCCACATCAGCTTCGTCCGCGAGGCGAACGCCTGGTTCCCGCGGGCCGGAGCGGAGAACGGCTTCACCTACACCGCCACCACCGACTGGAACGTGCTCGCCGACGGCCGTGCGGAGGGGTACGACGTCGTCGTCTTCCTGGACGACGCCCCGGCGAGCCCCGGTCAACGCGCCGGTTTCGAGCGGTACATGCGGGGAGGCGGCGCCTGGCTCGGCTTCCACGTGGCCGCGTTCACCACGCAGTCCCGGGACTGGTCGTGGTACCACGACGAGTTCCTCGGCAGCGGCGACTTCAGGTCCAACACCTGGGGCCCGACCACGGCCCGGCTGCGCGTCGAGGACCACGCCCACCCGTCGACCGCCCACCTGCCCGCCGGCTTCACCTCGTCGGTCAGCGAGTGGTATAGCTGGTCCAACGACCTGCGCGACAACCCGGACATCGACATCCTCGCCTCGGTCGATCCCAGCAGTTTCCCCCTGGGGACCGACCCCGACCAGACCTGGTACGACGGCTACTACCCCCTGGTGTGGACCAACAGCCGCTACCGGATGCTGTACGCCAACTTCGGGCACAACGCGATGAACTACGCGACCGGCACCACCCTGTCGTCCACGTTCGCCAGTGCGACGCAGAACCGATGGCTGCTCGACGGCCTGAAATGGCTCGGCGGCGTCACCGCCCGGCCGCCGGCGGACGCAAGCCCCGCCGAACCTCTGTCGCGGAGCGCTCGGCACACGGCACCGGCCACGCCCCCTCCGATCGGCGTCGACGGATGAGAGCGAAGCGTCGCCTGGCTGTCCTGGCGACCACCCCGGCCGCGTTCGCCGCCGTGGTCCCCCCCCCGCAGCTCGGCGTCGGACACCGCCCACAGGACTCCCGACACCCCGCCCTTGACGCCATCGCCCTCCCGGACACCGGCGCGCCCGGCCGGACCGGAGACGACCGCAGACGGATGACGGAGTGGAACAAGGACTTCCTCGACCGGCTGAAGGAGAGCGACTTCGGAAAGCAGGAAGGCGCCGCCGTGAACAACCACGGCACCGTCCAAGACACGCAGTTCGCCACGCTCGCCTACGCCACGGGCGACAGGCGTCCGGCCCGCAGCACCGTACGGGCCGCCACGGGCGGACGGATCACCGCACAGATCGCCGGGGACGGACGTCAGCCCCAGGAACTCACCCGCACCCGAAGCTGGCACTACTCGACCTTCACCCTGGTCGCGCACACCCGGCTCGCGGCCATCGCGGTGTCCTGGTAGGCGGCGGGCATGAGCGGCTCGCTGCCGCCGGACAGCACCCGCACCCCGGGCAGGCCGGCCAGGACGTCGCCGGAGCCGGGCCGTGGCCGCATCCCGAGCTGGCATTGCGCCGGTACACCGCCACCGACGTGGGGCACACGGCCGCGGACGCCGGCAACCGACGGGCCCGGCCGGCCGTCCGCCTCCTGGAGGCCCCCCGGCGGCGACCTGTGGCGGCCGCGTCCGGCTCCGGAACAGTGGGACTCCCACGCCGGCGGCTGAGCACGCGGTGGACCGCCGGGAGCGGTGGCCGGCCGACGGCTGCACCTCGGCCGGCCACCGCTCCCGGCCGTGTGCGGCCGGGCAGCAGCTCCCCGGCCGCGCGACGGGTGCCGCTCCGGGGACAGCCGCGAACGCGGCCCGGTGCCGGGCGCGGGTGCGGCGCGAGTTCGCGGCGGCCGGTGGGGCCGCCCGCGGTGCGCAGTCGCCGCGGCCCGCCTCGGCGCCGGCGTGTGGCGGGGGCCGCGGTGCCGGACCGGCGAGGCGGTGACGCCGGGTGCACCGGGTGCACCGGGTGCACCCGGGAACCGTCCGACCAGGCGCGCGTACCCGCCAGGTACGCGCGGTCGAGCCGGCGCAAGGCGAGGCTCGTGGGGCCGGTCCGGAAACAGTCCGACAAGCCTCCGGAAATCCGGTGCACATGTTCTCGGCCACTTTCGCGGACGCGGGCCGAGGCCATGGCATTCCGAGCCGTCTCCACCTCTTCCCGGCCGTACCGGCGGGCCGCTCCCTCCCTTTCACGAGCCCAGCCGGACGGCCGTGCTCAGGGCGCTGATGTGCCCGCCGTGCCACAGACCGGGCGGCCGAGAGTGCGGCTTCCGACGACCGGCGGGCGGCGGCCCGTCCGGGGCGCGGCCGGGCGCGCGGAGTGAGGCGCCGCAGGCGGGCGCACGCGGAACCAGGACGGTGCCGGGCATGAGCGCCCGGACGTCCCGCCCGTACGGCGAACGACTCCAAAGTGGCGCGAACGCACGTTGCCCCTCCGTTTCGGGACGCGCAGCCTGGGGTGGGAGCGCTCCCACTCGCCGACATCCCTATCGGCGAACAGACATCCCCCCACCGAGGAGAAGAGAATCATGGATTGTCATGCGCATGCCCCACGCATGCGGAGCCGACTGACGCTCATGCTGACCGCTATGGTCGCCGCGCTGCTCAGCGTCGTCTCCTGGAGCGGCACGGCCGTCGCCCACGGCTCGGTCATCGACCCGGCCTCCCGCAACTACGGCTGCTGGCTGCGCTGGGGCAGTGACTTCCAGAACCCCGCCATGGCCCAGCAGGACCCCATGTGCTGGCAGGCGTGGAACGCCGACCCCAACGGCATGTGGAACTGGAACGGCCTGTACCGCAACGGCTCCGGCGGCAACTTCCAGGCCGCCGTCCCGAACGGCCAGTTGTGCAGCGGCGGGCGGACCGAGGGCGGCCGCTACAACGCACTGGACGCCGTGGGCCCATGGAAGACCACGGACATCGGCGCCACCTTCGACGTCAAGTTGTACGACCAGGCCAGCCACGGCGCCGACTACTTCCTGGTCTACGTCACCAGGCAGGGCTTCGACCCCACGACCCAGCCCCTGACCTGGAACGACCTCCAGATGGTGGCCCGTACCGGCCGGTACGCGCCCAGCCAGAACTACACGATCCCCGTGAGCACGTCCGGCTACAGCGGTCGCCATGTCGTCTACACGATCTGGCAGGCGTCGCACATGGACCAGACCTACTTCCTGTGCAGTGACGTGAACTTCCGCTGACCCGACACATCGGCGGACCGCTCCGCCGGACACGGCACGCCGTCCGGCGGGGCGGCGTGCCGTGGGAATCCACGGACCGGCCGCGGCGGCCGTGGTCGGACCGCACTGCCACACCACCGCACCGGCACCACCGCGCAAGCGACCTCGCTCCCGGAGCCGACATGTCCCGACGCCGCCGGACCGGGCCAGTTCTGCTGGCCCTCCTGCTGACCACCCTGACCACCCTGACCGCCCTGCCCGCCGCCGCGGCCCCCGCCCCCGGTTCGGGTCCGCCCGCCTCGGCGCACGTCCCCGCGCACCGGACCGGGGCTCGGGAGGCGGCGCCGGCCGTCCCGCTGCCCTCGCTCAGCGCCACCACGACCCAGGTCGCCTCCGGGCTGCGCAGACCCACCGCGCTCGTCGCCCCGCACGACGGCTCGGGCCGGCTGTTCATCACCGAGAAGTCCGGCACCGTCCGCGTCTACCACCCGGACACCGGCCTGGCGCGCACCCCGCTGCTGGACATCACCGCGGCCGTCGACGAATCGGGCAACGAACGCGGCCTCCTCGGCATCGCCCTCCCTCCCGACTTCGCCGACAGCCAGGAGGTGTACCTGGCGTACACGGCACCGCCCGCCGGAGCCGTCACGCTCGCCCGCCACCGCCTCGGCGACAAGCGCGCGGAGGTCCTGCTCACCCAGGAGCACGCCGAGTTCAGCAACCACAACGGCGGCCAGCTCGCCTTCGGCCCCGACGGCAACCTGTACTGGAGCATCGGCGACGGCGGCGGCTCAGCGGACCCCCTGCGCGCCGGCCAGCGGCTGGACACCCTGCTGGGCAAGATCCTGCGGATCGACGTCAGCCGCGCATGCGGGTCCCTCCCCTACTGTGTCCCCGCCGACAACCCCTTCGTGGACACCCCCGGCGCCCGTGCGGAGATCTGGCTGTACGGCCTGCGCAACCCGTGGCGGTTCTCCTTCGACGAGGCCGACGGCTCGCTGTGGATCGGCGACGTCGGCCAAGGCCGCTGGGAGGAGGTCGACCACCTCGCGCCCGGCCGAGCGGGCGCGAACCTCGGCTGGTCCTGTTACGAGGGCCTGGAGAGGTTCACCGGCGGCACCTGCCCGCCCGGTGAGGAGTACACCGAGCCGGTCTTCACCTACTCCCCGTACACCGGTGGCTGTTCGGTCATCGGCGGTCACGTCTACCGCGGCCGGGACCACGCCGACCTGGTGGGCGGCACGTACATCGCCACCGACTACTGCTCCGCCACCGTATGGGCGCTGCGCCCGGACGGCACGGGCGGCTACGAACAGGCCGAGATCGGGGAGATGCCGACCCAGGTGACGTCGATCGGTACGTCGGCGGAGGGCGAGTTCTACGTGGTCAACGACCTGCCGGGCGGCCTGCACCGGGTGTCGTTCGCGCGCGAGGAGCCGACCTGCCGGGTGGAGCGGACCGTACGCGCCTGGGGCACCGGCACGACGGTCGACCTCACCCTCACCAACACGGGCGACACCCCGGTGCACGGCTGGACGCTCGAATTCCCGCTGGCCCTCGGGCAGACCGTCGTCTCCGACTGGAACACCGACCTGGTCCAGGGCGGCAACATCATCACGGCCGCCGACGCCGGGCACAACGCCACGATCCCCGCGGGAGCGAGCGTCACCCTCGGCTATCTCGCCGAGCACACCGGCGACTCCTCCCCGCCGCCACGGTTCACCCTCGACGGGGACGCCTGCGCCGTCGCCCCCTGAACCGCCGCGCACCCGACAAAAACGTGCCCGCGACCGGGCGCGCTTCCGTCGGGTGCGTCCCGACCACCTCCGTCCGCCCGTTGCCGCCGACCATGGCGGGCCGGAGCGCGACGCTCCGGCCAGGTGCGGGGGGCCGGCACCGTCGCCGCGCCCTCCGGTTACGGTGGGGCCGCCGCGTCCTTCTCCTCCGACGCCGCGGTCGAGGCCGGCACCCGCCGCCCAGCCCTCGCCCGCTCCACGCCGACTGTCCCCCCGGCCACCGTGTGCTGCTCGACCAGGTCCGCCAAGTGTTCCTGGCTCTCGTCGGAGGGATGCGGCCACGCGCTGCGCGTACGGTCGTTGATGACCCAGGGCAGTGTCGCCGCCCTGTGCAGGTCCACCTTCAGCCAACCTCCAGCACAGTTGACCGGGGCACGGGTGCAAAACCCTCGGACGTGCACGTGTTGACGATGGCCTCGTAGAAGTGCCTGCTGCGGCTGCCGGTGACCGCCACCGCCGCACTGCACGCCCGCAGCCAGGGGATGGGTCGGCCCCCTCGCCGCCCCGGACTGCAGGAACCGGCCATGCCCCGCACCTCGCCCACCGCAACGGAACTAGTAGGGCTTGGTCAGGTTTGTATGGGTGTGGGTATGTTGCGGTGGCAGGTGGGGCAGGCGCCGGTCCAGGTGGCGAGGAGTGTCTGCAGGTCCCGGACGACTTGGTAGAGGCTCAGGCTGGCGCCGGATCTTTTGGGTCTCGCGTCAGTCGTCGCAGGGTGCAGAAGGCATGGGCGGCGGAGACGAGGGTGACGTGGTGGTGCCAGCCGGTGAAGGTGCGGCCCTCGAAGTGGCCCAGGCCCAGAGCTTGCTTCATCTCGCGGTAGTCATGTTCGACGCGCCGGCGGAGCTTGGCCAGCCGCACCAGTGTGGCCAGGGGCATCCCGGAGGGCAGGTTCGACAGCCAGAACTGCACCGGTTCCTTCTCGTCGGCCGGCCACTCCGCCAGTAGCCACCGCTCAGGCAGCTCCGGATCATCGGCGGCCTTGTTGACGCCGCGTCCGGCCGGGCGGACCCTGAGGGCGACGAAGTGTGAGTACATGCGCTTGACGCCGCTGCGGCTCTTGCCCGGCTGGGAGCCTTCCCGCCAGGACACCGGCCGTGCGGCCGCCTTCCCTGCCGCGATGACCAGGTCTTTCACGGCATGGGCGGGCTCGGGGTACTGGGCTGCCGGCGGTCGCCCGGTGCCCGCGTAGGTGGGCTGGACGGGCCGGGCCTCGGCCGGATGAGCGGTGTGACGGCCCGAGATACCGACCGCGTAGGGCAGGTCCCGTTCCTCCAGCCCGTGGCGGAAGGCGGCGGCATCGCCGTAGCCGGTGTCCGCGACCACCAGCGGGATGTCGATGCCCCACGAGAGGGTCTCGTCGATCATGTCCAGGGCCGGCTGCCACTTCTCCACATGCCCCACCCGGTCGGGGATGCCGCAGCGACCACGGCGGGCGACCTTGACCGGATCGGCCTCGGGCGAGGCCGGGTCCCAGGACGCGGGCACGAACAACCGCCAGTTGACGGCCGCGGAGGCACGGTCGGTGGCCAGGTGCACCGAGACGCCCACCTGGCAGTTGGTGACCTTGCCCGCGGTGCCGGTGTACTGCCTCGACACGCACGCCGAGGCGTCCCCGTCCTTGAGGAACCCGGTGTCGTCGATGATCAGGGCTTCCGGGTTGATCACCTCGTGCATCCTCCAGCCCAGCCGGGCCCGCACATGGGCCGGATCCCACGGGCTGAAGGTGATGAAATGCGCCAGTGCCTGCCGGTTGCCGTCCTCGCCGAGACAGGCCGTCATCGGCTCCACCGATTTGCGTCTGCCGTCCAGCAGCAGCCCGCGCACATACGCCTGTCCCCACCGCCGCTGGTCCGCCCGGAAGAACCCGCCGAACAACTCCGCCGCGAACGCCTCCAGGTCCTCCCGGACCCCGGCCAACTCCTCAGGTGTCACACCACCCCAACAACACTCGCAGACCAACGGACACGCCACTCACGAGTGAATCTGACCAAGCCCTACTAGGCCCAGGCGGGAAACAGCGGTTATGCCCACGCAGTGGGCGCCGCCGTCCGTGATGCCCCCGCCCGTCGCGGCCTGGATGAACCACTGTGGTCAGTGGGAGTCGTCGGCTCTTCCCGGACGCAGCAGTTCCGACATGCGGTTGAGCGCTTCGGCGGTCCGGGCCTCCTGTTCCTCTTTCGCCAGTCTGACGAAGGCCAGCTCCGATGTGCACCGTTCACGCAGGTCGTCCCGGTCGAACCAGCGAAGAGGGTGACGGGGGTCGCCGGGGTCGTAGACGCCTTGTCCGTACGCCTCCATGAGGGTCAGGTCATACCGCCGGTGGCCGTGACTTTCGTCCGGCGGGAGGAGGCCGCCCACCATGCGGTTCATCCAGTCCTCGCGGATCGAGCGTTCGTCGTCGGGTTCATCGGCATCGGGGTCGTAGCCGAACACGTCATCTGCGTTCCGGAGTCCGGAGAACATGTCGAGGACGTCGCCGATCTGAGGCGGATCGGTGTTCTGGATGACGATCCACAGGGCGTACTCGTCGGCCAGGCACTGAGGACGCGGGACACGCCCTTGTCCCAGTTCGCTGCCGATCCGCATGATGCGCTCACCCATGCGCACCAGCCAGTGGTTGTTGACCTGGGTGAGAGCCAGTTCAGGCAGGTCGCGCAGCAGGTTGACGTCCCGGATCGTCGCCTCGCCTTTCAGGTAGGCGGCGAACTCGTAGTTGAACGAGGTGTCCAGGTGCAGCTTGCCGTCCCGGGTGGGGGCGAAATCGGAGAAGTCGACGGTGTTGGCCAGGGCCATGGCGTCTGCCGGGGTGAGCGGCTCACCCGTGAAAGACCTGTTGAACAACTGCACGACATCGGTGACCGACTGGTCGATCTCGACGCGCTCTTCGGCCCCCGGAGCGGCCTCGGCATCAGTCAGTTGCCTCAGCGCTGTGACGCTGAGCTTCAGTGCCCGGGCGAATCCTTGCAGGTTGTCCGCCCGGAACCCGTCCAGTGCGCTGGCACTGTCTGCGCTGTTCTCGAAGCGCCGCCAGGTCGCCAGAGATACATCAGCGCGTCGAGCCGTCTCCTGCTGTGTGAGGTTCAGCTCGGCACGGCGTCGCTTCACCGCGTTGTTCGCCGATTCCTTGGCCATGCTCGCCCCTTCGCGTGTCCGGCAGGCAATCCCCATTGAGGTTAGCACTCATTGAGTGCTCATTTGATGTTGGGTGGAGGTTGGTTGTGGTGCAGGACAGGGACGGCCGGCTGTCGGACCGGCATACCGAGCCGGGCACGGCATGCGAGCCGCTGTGGCCTACGGGACAGCGGCACCACTGGATGCGAGGCCGCTTGACCGTTCAGTCCGTGGCCGGGGGCGGCGGGGCGAGGGGGAGAGCATCGCCCGGGCGGACGAAGACGACGGTGTGGCGAGCGCGTGTGAGCGCAACCCGAAGCAGCCGCCGTACCTCATCCGTGCGTTTCGCATCCCATTGCGCGTCGAGGAGTTTCGAACCGTAGATGCCCCATCCCGTGTCCAGCCGACGAGGCCGTGATTTTAGCGTCCACGGTCCCACGTGAAGCTCCGGTACCCCCATCCACCGGTGCGTTGTCGTACCCCTCGTGCAAGATGGAGGACTGCCTCCACGCGACGGTGCGGCGGCAGTCGGGGACTGCTGCATTCAAGGGGGAGTTCGTGTTCCAGCGTCATCTTCATCGTCATGACGACGTCGATCTGGTGATGTCCGCGCTGGGGAGTGATCCCCAGCGCCTGCCGGTCCTGATCACATGGGGTGCGGCACTGCGGCGGGATGTGGCTTCGGCGCTGCGGGAGGTCATCGCGACCGGAGCGTGGCAGAGCGATTTCCGTGTCCGCAGCGCCGCAGCCAATTGGCGTGAGGAACCCCGCTTCCAGGTCTTCCTCGACCAGGGGCTCGAAAAGCGCCGTAACCGCAGCCCCAAATATGAGCACTTGGACGCCGCTTTGCTGTCGTTCCCCGAGACCCGCGCCGCTCTCTACCGGGTGAGCGCGGCGCAGTGCCCGCAGCACTGCCGCACGGAGACCGGCACCGTTGCCGAGGACCGTCATGTGAATGACTACCGTGAGGCATTGTTCGGCTGGTACGCCGCCATCCAGCACGCGCACGCCTGCGTCGTGAGGGCGGCACGCTGGTTTACGGACGCCCAACCGTCCGACTCCCGCCGGCCTGAGACCTTCACCGACTGGATGAGCGGAACGCGGCGCCGCCGCAGCAGCGGCACTGCGGAGGAGATGGAGCCGGCCACCCAGCGTGCCTTGCAGGAGATCATCCTGATGATGCACGCCTGGAGCCCGCACACCTTCGAAGCCATCGACGTGGCCTTCCAAAGGGCGGAGGGAGAAGACGCATCCCACGCCTGGGGCGGCAGCTTCGAGCCCGCCGGCCGGCCCGAAGCCCAAGCCGCCGCGGAAGCACTCGCGAGCGTCCTGACCTCACGAGAACGCCGGCAGGTCCGGGACGTCATCGACGGTATCGAGGCCGACGACGAGGACCGCGACATGGACCTGGCGAAGGACAGCACACTGGCCTGCACCAGCGACCGCCACCGCACCTACGGCGCCGAATCCGGCGAGCGTGAGGAGTGCGCCACGGCCCGGGCCCGCGTGTACGAGGAGGCCTCCCAGCCCTGGAGCGAGGGCGTCGACCACGCGGCCGACGCCGCCCGCCTCGCGCGGTTCCTGCTCGGACCCCGCAGCGACCGAATCCGCACCGCCCTCGCCGCGGCCCGCGCGTCCGTCGCCCGGGATGCCACCGAGACGACGCCGCAGGTCTGGCACGACAAAGCCCAACTCTTGAGGGAAGCCCGTGAAGCCGCGGGACTCGATCTCCAGGACGCAGCTGGCCACCTGGGCATCAAGTCCGCCACGCTCGAGCGCTTCGAACAGGCAACGGGCAAGCTCCCCGGACGCCCGGTCTCCCTCGGATACCTCCAACTCCTCACTCTGGCCTGCACCCAGGCAGGCCGCACCGCTCCCGCCTGCATCCCGCAGGCCATCTCCCAGCCGGTGATCTCACTGCCGACCACCCTGTAAGACACCACCGCACCCACATCCCCGGCCGGGCGCCCCTGCGGCAGACCGGCTGAACCACAGACCTAGATGCACCGGCACCCGAACCCACCAGCGGAGGTCTTCCGTGAAACGCGAGCGCGCCACCACGCTCCTCAACGACATGCTCGACCGGATGGAAGAGGGAGGCTGGCCGCTGGACCTCGTCGACGAGGTCCTCGTCTTCGGCTCCTACGCACGCGGCGCACTGAACCCTTCAGACGTCGACCTGGTCGTCGAGCACCGCAGGGACGACCGTCTCACCTCCGAGTTCCTTCACTCCCTGTCCTACGGTGGCGACCCCTCCGCCTCGATGAAGCGCGCCCTCAAGGGCAGAAGCCGCGGCCTGCAGATCCACTTCGGTGAACGCAAGAGCCTCGAAGCGGAAGGATTCGAACTGACCTTGCTGTGGACCCGGGGCGAACCCGTCGATGCCGCCCGCGCCCGGCTCGCCGCCATCACTCCCGACCCCGAGGCAGGCCGGGCCCCACGCGACCACATGATCGAAGCCTTCGACGGCATCGACCGCTGGGTCCCGCGCCCGGTCCGCATCGATCTCACCGACCTCGTCGACCGCAAGGCCGCCACCATCCGCCAACTCCAGCTCCCCGACGCCGAACCCGCCCATCCCGCAGCCCTCGAAGCTCTCACCCGCTGGAGCGAGACCAGCCCGCTGCGCCGCGCCGCGGCAGCCGTCCTCGCTCACCTCGAAGCCACCTCCCGCCCCCTCGACTCCGTCTACCTGCACGGGGAACCGGTCATCGGCAGCCGCTACAGCGACACCACCTGGCAGACCGGCATCGGATTCGGCTGGAGCCACTACCGCAGCATCTCCCACCACCTGCAGGAGGGCACCGACTGGTTCGAGGTCGTCCGCCCCACCCGGACCCAGCCCCTGCACGCCCTCCATATCACCGTCCAGGACCGCTCCGCCCTCCCCCGCCCGTGACCGGAACGCCCATGCCCGGGTGAGTCCCCGTCGACGAACGCCTCACCATCGGATGCCCACCGCGCTCCTGGTGCACGCGGTGACGGATCTCTTCAGGCAGGGCCGATGTAGGCGGCCAGCCGTTGCTGCCAGATCGCGTCCCCTTCAGGCAGGACAGCGCGGGAGATCTGCTGGAGGGTGCCGTCGTCGCGCCAGCGAATGAAGCGGCGCCGGCAGGCCTGGAAGGGGCCCAGGGCCGGGGGAAGCCGTGTCCACGCCTGTCCGGTGCAGGCGATGTGGACGATGGCTTCCAGGCTCTGCCGTTCGCCGCGGGGACGGCCCCGGTATGCGACCGCGCGGGCAGCAGCCCGGACAGCGTCTGCCAGGCGACATCGCTGGTCCTCGGCCGCCACACCGGCATCCCGCCGGCCAGCGACAGCAGTTCATCGACCCGACGCCGCTGCTCTGACAACAACAGTGCCCGTCGCACACTCTGCTCCGCCAGCCAGGCGGTGATGTGCTCGTCGTCCGGGGCGCCGGGCCACCACTCAACACCGTCCGGGAGCCCGGTCAGGTGATAGCGGCAGGCCCACCACATGCGTTGCCAGGCCACTGGCCGGGGCGGTGTGGCGTAGCTGACGTGGTTGCTTATTGATCTTGGTTGTTGCCTGATGTTGCTCAGCTGTACTGAGCGGTGGGTCTGTTCCGTGGGTGGGGTTTTACGCGGAGTCGAGTGTCCGGCGCCGGAGGATAGGTGGGATGAGCTGGTTCTTTGGTGCTGCGCAGTGAGCTGAGTAGGGCAGCGGTTTTTGCTCAGTGTGGTTGGCGCGCCTATAGGTACCGGTGCGGGCCGGTCTTGTGAGGGCGGCAAGGGGCCGTGTGGTGGTTCAGCGGGTGGTCAGGCGTTGCCAGAGCAGGTCGTGGTCGGCGGGTGCGAGGCGGGGCAGGTGGAGGCGGCCGGCCAAGTCGTGGAGGAAGGCGGTCTGCTGGATGCGTGCCAGGGGGTAAGGGGGCAGGCGGTCCAGGGCTGTGGCGAGGGTGAGGGTCTCGGGGTAGGTGATCAGGTTCCGGCAGGTCAGTGTGGGGGAGGCCGGGCCTGAGGCGAGGTGGGGGTTGGCGGTGGTGAGCTGGCGCAGGCGGCTGTGCCAGCGGGCGTGGAGGTGCTGGTGGTGGTCGTACCAGCGCGTGGTGATCGTCGATGCCCAGCTGAGAGAAACCGCCGTGGGCGGGCGGCGGGTGGCGAGGCGGGCACGGGTGAGTTCGGGCAGGGAGCGGATATTGAGAGGGGTGCGCTGTCGGGAGTCGCTGGCGGCCTGCTGGTGGCGGGTGCAGATCAGGGCCCGCGGCAGGTTAGGTGCCGGGTGGATCCAGGCGGGTACGGCTGTGTGCGGGCTGCGGCGAGCGGTGCAGGCGGTGCACGCAGGCAGCGGCTGCATCGCGGGCTGGACGGGCTGCCAGCGGGCGATGGCGGCGTGGGCCGTGCCGATGGCGGCGGGCGGGGGCTGGCGGGCCAGTGCGCGGGAGAGATGTGCGGACGGGATGCGGGTGAAGTCGGACAGGCGGCGGGCGGCTTCGTTGCTGAGGTGGATTTCGGTGGCGGGCGGGGCCGCGGGGGTGCCGGTGGCGGTGATGTGCAGGCCGTCGAGGAGTTGGGCGGCACTGAGGTGGTAGGCGGCTGCGAGGCGGGTGAGGTAGGAGGTGGTGGCCTCGCGGGGCAGCGGCCTCACGCGCAGCGCGCCCGGCAGGCTGGGCCACATGGTGCCGGCTCGCAACGCGGGGCGGCTCGAGGTGAACCGTTCCGGGTTCGGTGGAGACTCGATTCCGTGAAAGGATTGAGTCATGGCACGTCCCTCCTCCTATCCCGTTGAGCTGCGCAAACGAGCGGTCCGTATGGTCGCCGAGGTCCGTGGTGACTATCCGAACGAGTCGGCCGCGCTGCGGGCGGTCGCCCAGAAGCTAGGTATTGGTTCGGCCGAGACCCTGCGGAACTGGGTGAAGCGCGACGAG
>NZ_BAABIG010000072.1:0-109267 GCF_039542605.1 Streptomyces ziwulingensis | reverse complement strand
GGATGCGAAGTCGGCGCTGATCACGCTGGTCGAGCACGCGTTGATGGCCCGCCTGAGGTAGGGCGGCCCCGGAGGGGGGACGGACGGGGGACGGGATGAGCGCTGAGGCGGCCGCGTTGCGGCTGGGGTCGAGCGTGGCGCGGGCGGCGGCGCAGATCTGGCTGGGCGGCAGGCGGCGGGAGCAGGAACGCCATCTGCCGATGGAGGAGCTGATCCGGGTGCGGGTCGGCGGGGTCCGGCTGCAGCGCAGCGTCGCCCGGCAGTTCGGGCAGATCGCCGACGCCGTCTTCGACCGGCTGGAACCGTTCCTGGCACGGGAGTTCCGGCACCTGGACGAGGAGAGCCGGCGCGTCGTGGTCGACGCGGTGTGCGGCACGCTGGAGCGGGCCGACCTGAGCGACGACGCCCTCCTCGTCGCGGATGCGAACGCCGCCGAGCTGATCCGCCGGATCACCCGGGCGGTACCGGCGCCCGCCGGGCTCGGCGAGGCGGAGGAGGCCCTGTACGCGCTGCTGCTCGCCGAGTGCGTGGAGTACTACGTGCGGGTCGTGCGGGGTCTGCCCGTCTTCGAGGAGCGGGCGACGGCCGAACTCCTGGTGCGCACCGCCACGCTGGGCGCCGAGATCGCGCGGATACTGGAGCGGCTGCCGGACCGTTCGCTGCTCGCGCCGGACGGCAGCGACCAGGACACGGCGTTTCGCCGCCGGTACCTGGAGCTGGTCAGCCGGGACCTGGACGAGGTGGAGCTGTTCCGCCGGACGGCCGCGCGGGCCTCGTCGCCCCGGGTGCGGCTCTCGGTGGCGTACGTGAGTCTGCGGGCCTCCGGGGACGACGGCAGGCGCCGCGAGGGCCGGGCGCTGCCGCGCTCGCGGCGGCCGGAGATGAGCGACTGGGAGTCCCGGGACGAGGGCTCGGGGATGCGCGTGGAGGCCGCTCTGGGCGGTGCCTCGCGGGTGCTGCTGCGCGGCGAGGCCGGGTCGGGCAAGACGACGCTGCTGCGCTGGCTCGCGGTGACCGCCGCCCGCGGCGCCTTCACCGGGGAGCTGGCCGACTGGAACGGCCTGGTCCCGGTCTTCGTCAAACTGCGCGAGTACAGCGGGCGCCGGCCGCCCCCGCCCGGGGCGCTGCTCGACGGGGTCGCCGGGCAGATCACGGGCATCATGCCGCGGGGCTGGGTGGAGCGGCAGCTCGACTCCGGCCGGGTGCTGCTCCTGATCGACGGGGTGGACGAGCTGCTCGACAAGGAGCGTCGTGCGGTACGGGACTGGCTGCGCCGGCTGCTCGGCGAGTACGGGTCGGTCAGGGTGGTCGTCACCTCCCGTCCGGCCGCGGCCGGCGCGGACTGGCTGCGCCGGGAGGACTTCACGGCGCTGCACCTGGACCGGATGACCCCGTCGGACCTGGCCGCGTTCGTCCGGCAGTGGCATCAGGCCGTGCGCGAGGTGGGCGCGGAACTGCCCTGCCCGGTGGACGAACTGCCGCGTTACGAGCAGTCGCTGCTCACCAGCCTGAAGGACCGGCCGCACCTGCGGTCGCTGGCCGGCACCCCGCTGCTGGCGGCGATGCTCTGCGCGATGCACCTGAACCGGGGCCGCCGGCTGCCGCACAGCCGCCTGGAGCTGTACCGCGACGCGCTGCATACCCTGGTGCACGAGCGGGACGCCGACCGCAACGTGCCCAGCGCCCTGGAGAGCCCCCTCGGTCTGGGCGACAAGCTGGTGCTGCTGCGGGACCTGGCGTGGCGGCTGTCGGACAACAACCGCAGTGACATCGACCTGGAGCGGGCGGCCGGTTACGTGTCCGCGAAGCTGCGTGCCATGCGGCACCTGGACCCGCTGGACGGCGCCCGGGTGCTGGCGCAGTTGCGCGACCGGTCGGGGGTGCTGCGCTCCCCCGCCGAGGGGCGGCTCGACTTCGTGCACCGGACCTTCCAGGAGTACCTGGCGGCGGAGGAGGCCGCGCAGGAGGACCGGATGGGCAACCTGGTCGAGCGGGCGCACCTGGACCTGTGGCGGGAGACGGTCATGATGGCGGCGGGCCATGCCCACGCCCGGCAGCGGGAGGAGCTGCTCGGCGGCATCCTGGACCGCGCCGACCGCGAGCCCCGGCACGCGCGGGCGCTGCGGCTGCTGGCCGCCTCCTGCCAGGAGACGCTGCCGGAGGTCCCGGACGCGCTGGCCGCCCGGCTCGACGCGGCGGTGACGGCCCTGCTGCCCGCCCGCCGTCCGACCGACCCGCCGGCCCTGGCGGCGGTCGGGCCGAGCCTGCTGCGCAGACTCCCGCGCTCCCTGGCGGGGCTGACCGAGAAGGCCGCGGTGCAGACGGTACGGACGGTGGCGCTGATCGGGGGTGCGGAGGCGCTGGGGGTGTTGGCGGGGTATGTCGGGGAGGGGCGGCCCAAGGTGATCGAGGAGCTGATCGAGGCGTGGGCCTACTTCGACTCGGACTCCTACGCCGACGAGGTGCTGGCGCGCCTGACGCTGAGGGGCAGGTGGATCACGGTCACCCACTCCGGGCAGTGGAGCGCGCTCCGGCGGCTGAAGCACGCCGACTGGCTGTACGCGAGGGCCCCGCTCCCCCGCGACCCGACCGAGCTGCCACCGCTGACGCGGCTGCTGGCCTTCGAATACGGCGCTGGGCTCGACCTCGGCACGCTGCGTGCCCATCCCGGTCTCCACACTCTGGCCCTGCTGGGCTTCGGACCGATGACGGGAGCCGAGGCGGTGGCCGACCTGACCGCCCTGCGAAGCCTCTATCTCAACGTCCCCAGCGCCTCCTGGCTGGAGGGTCTGCGGCTGGGTCCGGACCTCGACTCGCTGTCGCTGTGGTTCCTGCCGCCGGCCACCGACCTGTCGGTACTGGCGGGCCACCCGGGTCTCAGGACACTGGAGCTGATGGCCCGCACGCCCTGCTCACTGGAGGGCATGCGGCAACTGTCGGCGCTGCCGGGGCTGGAGTCGCTGACCCTGCACAGCGTCGACGCGACCGCCTGGCTGGACTCGCCCGATCCGCTGCCACCGTCCCTCAAGCGGCTCAGGCTGCTCAACTGCGTGCTGCCCACGTCTCTGGAGCTGCCCGGCGTCCAGGTCACCGCCCGCTGAGCTACCGCCAACTGTGCGGTGCGCGGAATCCGGGCTCGCGCTCCAGGCGGCGCCAGCCCGCGCGGACGCGGCCGCCGTGGGAGGGGGCGATCTCGGCGGGGCGGGCCGCCGCGCGGGCCATCAGGACGGCGGTGATGGCGGCGACTTCCTCGGGGTCGGCGTGGCCCTTCTCGACGCGGATGTCGGGCATGGACATGGGGCGGGCTCCTTGGGGGGTCACTGCGGGGGGTTGCCGTGCTTGCGGGAGGGCAGGTCGGCGTGCTTGGTCTGGAGCATCGCCAGCGAGCTGATCAGCACCTCGCGGGTCTCGGCGGGGTCGATGACGTCGTCCACGAGGCCGCGCTCGGCCGCGTAGTACGGGTGCATCAGCTCGGCCTTGTACTCCTTGACCATCTTCTGCCGCATCGCCTCGGGGTCCTCGGCGGCGGCGATCTGCCGCCGGAAGATGACGCCCGCGGCGCCCTCCGCGCCCATCACGGCGATCTCGTTGGTGGGCCAGGCGTAGGTGAGGTCGGCGCCGATGGACTGGGAGTCCATGACGATGTACGCGCCGCCGTACGCCTTGCGCAGGATCAGGGAGATCCGCGGCACGGTGGCGTTGCAGTAGGCGTAGAGCAGCTTGGCGCCGTGCCGGATGATGCCGCCGTGCTCCTGGTCGACGCCGGGCAGGAAGCCGGGGACGTCCAGGAAGGTGACGATCGGGATGTTGAAGGCGTCGCACATCTGCACGAAGCGGGCGGCCTTCTCGCTGGCCTCGATGTCGAGGACACCGGCGAGGGACTGCGGCTGGTTGGCGACGATGCCGACGACCTGGCCGTCCAGGCGGGCCAGCGCGCAGATGATGTTCCGCGCCCAGCGCTCGTGGACCTCCAGGTACTCGCCGTCGTCGACGATCTCCTCGATGACCTTGGCCATGTCGTACGGGCGGTTGCCGTCGGCCGGGACCAGGTCGAGCAGGACGTCGGAGCGGCGCCCGGCGGGGTCGGAGGACTCGGCGCGCGGCGGGTTCTCCCGGTTGTTCTGCGGGAGCAGGGAGAGGAGGTAGCGCACCTCGGCGATGCACGTCTCCTCGTCGTCGTAGGCGAAGTGGCACACGCCGGAGGTCTCGGCGTGCACGTCGGCGCCGCCGAGGCCGTTCTGGGTGATCTCCTCGCCGGTGACCGCCTTGACGACGTCCGGGCCGGTGATGAACATCTGCGAGGTCTCGCGGACCATGAAGACGAAGTCGGTGAGGGCGGGGCTGTAGGCCGCGCCGCCCGCGCAGGGGCCGAGCATCACGCTGATCTGCGGGATGACGCCGGACGCCTTGGTGTTGCGCTGGAAGATGCCGCCGTAGCCGGCCAGCGCCGAGACGCCCTCCTGGATACGGGCGCCGGCGCCGTCGTTCAGGGAGACCAGCGGGGCACCGGCCGCGATGGCCATGTCCATGATCTTGTGGATCTTGGTGGCGTGGGCCTCGCCCAGCGCGCCGCCGAAGATCCGGAAGTCGTGGGCGTAGACGAAGACCGTCCGGCCCTCCACCGTGCCCCAGCCGGTGATGACACCGTCCGTGTAGGGCTTCTTGGCCTCCAGGCCGAAGCCGGTCGCCCGGTGCCGGCGCAACTGCTCGACCTCGCGGAAGGAGTCCGGGTCGAGCAGCAGCTCGATCCGCTCGCGCGCGGTCAGCTTGCCCTTGGCGTGCTGCGCCGCCGTCGCCTGCTCACTCGGTCCGGCGAGCGCCTGCGCACGGATCTCGTGCAGCTCGGCCACCCGCCCGCGCGCGTCCGCGGG
Organism: Streptomyces ziwulingensis; assembly: GCF_039542605.1. Lineage (NCBI taxonomy): Bacteria > Bacillati > Actinomycetota > Actinomycetes > Kitasatosporales > Streptomycetaceae > Streptomyces > Streptomyces ziwulingensis. Next base: position 104,396 of record NZ_BAABIG010000072.1, on the reverse strand, counting down.
TTCGCCCGTCGACTCACCCGGCGCCTCATCCAAAACGGTCATGTAGCGACTCTACGAAGTGCACCGCGGAAAGCCAGCCGTCGACTCCTCACAGTCTCCGGAGCGTTTTCCTGGTAGCACTGAACAGAACCACGACGCCATGCAGCCTTTTCGACTGCTCAGGGGGTCCTGTCATTGTTGAGGTCGCACAAAGCCGTCATCTGAGAGCCACCTCACATTCATGGGTGGCGCCCACCGTCCCCGGAGCGACGCGCAGGCGCAACCGGGGTGCCGTCGAGAGGATTTCGACGGTGCTGTCGGCCCGGACCGGGGCGCGCACGGGCCGGTCCCAGACGATCTCCAGCGGTTCGCCCATTCGGGTGAATTCGGAGATGTGGAGCGTGGCGGTACGGTGCCGACGGCGGACCAGCACACTCGTCCCGGCCGGCGCGGTGAGCGGCCCCACCGTACCGGCCCGCCAGAACGCCGCCGCCGTCAGTCCCCGGGCGGGGACGGCGACCGCCTGGCACCCGGGGTCGTTGGCGAGAATCCTGAGCCGGCGGCGGTCGACGGCCCGGCGGGCGGTTACGCGGCGGGAGGCGCCGGGGAGCACGGCGTAGGCGTAGGCCGCGTCGGCCGGGTCGGTGCCGTGGTCGAGCCAGAGGGTCTGCCAGCGGCGGGTGCGGCGTTCGGTGCTGGAGCCGGTGTTGATGTCGGACCAGGCGCCGGTGCGGTCCTCGCGCAGGGCGCGCAGGTCGCCGTCGAGGACGATCCAGCCGCCGTGGCCCTCCAGGTGCGCCCAGTCGTGGCCGCGTGTGAAGGCGGCGGTGCCGGCCTCGCCCAGGTTGCGGTTGTCCACGACCGTCTCGACCGGGACCCCGTCCGCGCAGGTGATCCCGGCGCCGAGGCAGACCACGCGGTCGTCGAGGAAGAACCAGGACTTGCGGGCCTGGAGCGTCGAGCCGAGGCCCTTCAGGTGCTGGGAGACCACCGCGTAGGTGCCGTCGGTCGTGCCGCCGACCGCCCGCGCGTCGGGCCGGGCCGCCCCCCACTCGCCGCCCGCCCGGTCGGCGAGGCGCCGGGTGGAGACGGTGGTGCCGGGGAGGCGGTACCAGTCGACGGTCGGCCAGAACCAGTCCGTGTACTGGTCGGTCCGGGTGCCCGCCGGCCACCAGGAGAGCATTCCGGCGCCGGTGTGCCAGCCGCGCGGGTTCTCGCCGTTGCCGCACTCGTAGTGCGCGATGCGGTCGCTGGCCATGGCCAGGGCGGCGGTGAAGCCGGGACGGCGGTGGACCGCGCGGTCCATGGCGGCGAAGAGGCGGTGGCCGACGGGCTCGGGCGCGGTCCGTACGGGCGAGTCGGCGACGGCCCGCAGCCGGGCCAGGTCGGCCACGCCGAACTGGGGTGCGGTCAGGATCGGCGAGACGGCCTCCGCCGCCCGGCCCCGGGAGGCCACCTCGCCCGCGCGACCCGAGTCGGCGGCCTGCGCGGACCGTTCGATCCAGCCCTTGATCAGGGCGTGCCACCGGTCGCGTTCCGCCGGGCTCGCGCCGCCCGCGAGGACGGCGACGGCGGCGATGATCTGTTGGCCGTGGAAGTGGTCGCCGCGCAGGAGCGGCCGGTCCTCGCTCTTGGACAGGCCCCGGCTGATCGCGCGGCCGTTGACGCAGTCCATGGCGAGCCCGTCGTGGATCAGCGGCGCGAAGGCGTGCTCGACACTGTCCAGGACGATCTGCCGCGCCGGGTCCCGTACCTCCCACTCCGACCCGGCGAGCAGCGTGAACAGGCGGCCGAGCCCGTCGAGGAGGACCTGTCCGTACGTCCCCGAGTACGCCACCCAGGTGTGCTGGAGGTAGGAGCCGTCGGCGTACAGGCCGTCCCCTTCGGTGACGTACGGGAAGACCGGGGAGAGGGCGTCGCGGGCGAGGGCGATCTTGGCGGGGGCCCGGCCCAGGACGCCGCGCAGGGCGACCGAGCGGCACAGGTCGACGCGGTTGGCGCCGGTGGAGGTGCCGGTGTAGTCGCCGAGCATCGCGTCGGGCACGAAGTGGTCGACGGCCGCGCAGGCCGCCGCGATCCGCTCGGCGCCCAGGTGCTCGTGAAGGACGGCGGTGATGTCGGTGAGCAGGCGGGGGCTGCCGATCTGCCACTCCCACCAGTTGCCGTAGCGGGTGGTGCCAGGGTGGTAGACGGTGGCGGCGAGGTGGTCGAGGCCGCGCAGGACGTCGGCGAGGAGCGTCTCGTCGCCGGTGCAGCCGGTGCCCTGCTGGGCGTACGCCTGGGTCATCGTCCACAGGCGGCCGTAGCTGAAGGTGATGCCGGCGGGCGGGTCGAAGGGGTGGCCGGGCCAGAGGGAGCCGGGCGCGGGGGCCATGGCCGCCCGGTGGGCGCGGGCGAGCCTGCCGGTCTCGGCGAGGCGGGCGGCGTACGGCTCGGCGGCCGGGTCGTAGCCCGTGCCGAGGGCGAGGTCGGTCCAGCGGCGGCGGAGGGCGTCGTAGGGGTCGGCGGCGGCGCGGGCGGCGGGCGCCGGGGTGAGGGCGGCGGCCAGGGCCGCGGTGAGCAGGACCGCCCGGCGGGTGGGGCGGAGTGGGCGTCGCGACGGCCACAGTGAGGTCATGCACATGGCGTCTACCACGCCGGCCGCCGGACGGGAACACCGCCGCACACGAACCAAGAGGTTGAACATTGAACGGAATAGGGCTACTGTCGTGCTCGTTGAACTCGTTGAACATTCAACGACAACACACCGGTCGTGACCCGCAGGGCCCGCGACCCCGTCCCCTGGGAGTACGTCATGGGTATCTTCAACCGCGGCAACAGCACCGCCGAAGCCACCACCACCGCCACCGCCACCCCGGTGAGCCCGGAGCTGGCCGCGCTGACCGGCGAGTACACGATCGACCCGACCCACACCACGCTCGGCTTCACCGCCCGCCACGCCATGGTCACCAACGTGAAGGGCCAGTTCCGCGACTTCACCGGCAGCCTGCACCTGGACGGCGCCGTCCCGTCGAACTCCACCGCCTCCTTCGACGTCGCGATGGAGTCCATCGACACCGGCAACGCCGACCGTGACGGCCACCTCAAGAGCGCCGACTTCTTCACGATCGACCAGCACCCGAAGATGACCTTCCGGTCCACCTCGGTCGAGGCTCTCGGCGGCGACGACTACCGCGTCACCGGCGACCTCACGGTCCTCGGCACCACCAAGCCGCTCACCATCGTCCTGGAGTTCAACGGCGTCGCCAAGGACCCGTTCGGCAACGAGCGCGCCGGGTTCGAGGGCAAGGCCGAGATCCTGCGCTCGGAGTACGGCCTGACCTGGAACGCCGCGCTGGAGACCGGCGGCGTGCTGGTCTCCGACAAGATCAAGCTGAACTTCGACATCTCGGCGATCAAGAACGCCTGACCCCCTGAGCGCGCCCGCCCTCCACTCCCCCCGGTGGAAGGGCGGGCGCTCGGCGTTTCCGGCCGCGATCAGCCCCCCGGTCATCCCCCCAGGTCATTCCTGGGCCATCCCCCCAGGTCACCCCCCGGTCAGCAGCCGCCGGGCCTCCTCGCGGGCCCGCGCGAAGGGCTCCGGGAAGACGCCGAGGCCGTGGGCGACGAGCGCGCCCTCGTGCAGCAGCATGAGCGCCCGCGCGAGGCGTTCCGCACCCTCCACGCCGTCCGCGTCACCGGCTTCGACCTGACCGGCGAGGGTGGTGAACAGGTCCAGCATCCACGCCTTCTGGCCCGCGATGACCGGGTACGCCGGGTGCGCGGGGTCGCCGATCTCGGCATGGGCGTTGATCATGGCGCAGCCCCTGGACCCCTGTTCCGCCGCCCACGCCCGCGAGGCGTCGAAGACCGCGAGGACGCGGGCGGCCGGCTCCCCCTCCGGTACGGCGTCCAGGCGTCCGCCGAGGAACACCCGCCACCGCTCGTCCCGGCCCGCCAGGTACTCCACGACGATCTGTTCCTTCGAACCGAACCGGTCGTAGAGCGTCTTCTTCGTCACCCCCGACTCGGCGGCGATCAGGTCCACGCCGACCGCGTGGATGCCGTGGGCGTAGAACAGCCGCTCGGCCGCCGCCAGGACGCGGCGGGCTGCGGGGGTCATCCGGACGCGGGGCGGGTGCTCTGCGGGCTTCATGAGACGAAAGTATACCGATCTGTATAGTGGGCACCCAAGACGAGTAAACCGATCTGTTTACTTTAGGTGGTTCCCGTGTCCGTCCTGCTCCCCGTCGCCTTCGTGCTCTGCTGGAGCTCCGGGTTCATCGGCGCCAAGCTCGGCGCCGACAGCGCGCCCGTCCTCACGCTGCTGCTGTGGCGGTTCCTGCCGCTCGCCGTCGCCCTGCTCGCGGTCTCGGCCGTCTCCCGGGCCGCCTGGCGGGGCCTGTCCCGGCGGGACCTGGGGCGGCAGGCCGCGATCGGCCTGCTCTCCCAGAGCGGCTATCTGCTCAGCGTCTACCACGCCATCCAGCTCGGCGTCTCCAGCGGCACCACCGCCCTCATCGACGGCGTCCAGCCGCTCGTCGCCGGCGCGCTCGCCGGACCGCTGCTGCGGCAGTACGTCTCGCGGCGGCAGTGGCTCGGTCTCGGCCTGGGACTGGCCGGGGTCGCCACGGTCACCCTCGCCGACGCCGCCGCGGCGGGGTCGGACGTGGCCTGGTGGGCGTACCTGGTGCCGTTCCTCGGCATGCTGTCGCTGGTGGCGGCCACCTTCCTGGAGGGGCGCACCCGGGTTCCGGTCGCGCCCCGGGTGGCCCTCACCGTCCACTGCGTGACCAGCGCGGTCGTCTTCGGCGTCCTCGCGCTGGCGTTCGGGGCCGCCGCCCCGCCGGCCGGCTCCTCGTTCTGGCTGGCGACCGCCTGGCTCGTGGTCCTGCCCACGTTCGGCGGCTACGGGCTGTACTGGCTGATCCTGCGGCGCTCCGGGGTCACCGAGGTCAACACCCTCATGTTCCTGATCGCCCCGGTCACGGCGGTCTGGGGCGCCCTGATGTTCGGCGAACCGTTCGGCGTGATGACCGCCCTCGGCCTGGCCGTCGGCATCGCCGCCGTCGTCATCGTCCGTCGCGGGGGCGGGGGCGGGGGCGGGAGCGGGGCCCGCGCGTCGCGAACTCCGCCCACACGGTCTTCCCGGGGTTCCGTTCCCCGACCCCCCACGCATCAGCGAGCGCGGTGACCAGCAGCAGCCCACGGCCGGACTCGGACTCCGGCGCCGGGACGTCGGGGAGGTGCACGGCGCCGCCCCCGCTGTCGTGCACCTCGACGCGGAGGACTCCGTCGGGGCGCAGGGCGAGGTGCACGGCGAAACCCCGGCCGGGAGGCGCTCCGTGCAGCAACGCGTTGGTCGCCAGCTCGCTCACGACGAGCAGCACGTCGTCCGTGCGGGCGGTGAGGCCCCAGTCCGCGAGCGCGGCGCGGGCGAACTCCCGCGCCTGCCGTACGGATCGCCGGTCGCGGCGGTGGAACGCCCAGCGGGCGGTCGGGGCTTGGGTATCCACGTTCATGAGACCAGTGTCACTGTGTGTGATTACAGTGGTTCAGTGAGTGAGGTCGTAGTCCTGATTGCTACGACTCCACTACGAGGGATTCGGGTGTGCGTGGGGGAAAGGACCAGCCATGCATGTGGCGAAGAGGCCGAAGAAGGTCGGGTCGTGGCAAGCGGTGGGGGCACTGGTCGCCCACTACCGGAAGCGGCGTGGTTTGACGCAGGAGCAGTTCGCCGAGCTGGCGAACATGCACGTGGACACGATCGGGTCCATCGAGCAGGGGCGGCTGGCTCTCCAGCCCGACCGGGCCGAGCAGTTCGATGAGCTGCTGGACACGGGCGGGACGCTGACGATCCTGATCCGGAAGATGCCGGTGCGGGAACGGATCGTCCAGTTCGCGCAGGGGTTGGTCGATCATGAGCAGGAGGCGCTGAGCATCCTGTCGTACGAGACCCAGGTGGTACCGGGGCAGTTGCAGACCAGGGACTACTGCCGTGCCGTCTTCGACTATCGGTACCCGGCGATCGAGAGCGAGACGGCCGAGCAGTGGGTGAACGCCCGGATGGAACGGCAGTTGATCTGGCAGCGCGACCGGCCGCCTGTCGGGCACTTCGTCCTGGAAGAGAGTCTTCTCCGGCGCGTGGTCGGTGGGCCGGAAGTGATGCGGCAGCAATTCCGGCAGATCCTGGAGGTCACCGAGCCCATCCACATGAGCTTCCAGATCATGCCGATGGATCGGACCCCGCACGCGAGTCTCGACGGGCCCATGTTGCTGCTGGAGACGCCCGAGCACGAGCGGCTCACCTACCTGGAGGTGCAACGCGCCAGCTTCCTCGTCGAAGATCCCGACGAGATCAGCGGCTATCACCACAAGTATGGAATGCTGCGGTCCCAAGCCCTCTCACCCGATGAGAGTGCGCGCCTCCTAAAGGGACTGCTAGGAGAGACATGAACACCGCAGCCGACCTGACGTGGCACAAATCCAGCTACAGCAGCAATGAGGGCGGCAACTGCATAGAGGTCGCCTACGACTGGCGCAAGTCGAGCTACAGCGGCAGTGAAGGTGGCAACTGCGTCGAGGTCGCCTACGACTGGCACAGGTCAAGCCACAGCAGCAGCGAGGGCGGCAATTGCGTAGAAGTCGCCGCCCATCCCGCCGCCGTGCATGTCCGGGATTCCAAGAACCCCGGCGGAGGCATCCTCACCGTCGCCCCCGCCACCTGGGCCGGGTTCCTCGGGCGGCACGCGTTCTGAGCTGATCAGAAGCCGCCGCCGAAGTCCCCTCCGCCACCGCCTCCGCCGCCGAAGTCACCGCCACCGCCGAAGTCTCCGCCGCCGCCGAAGCCGCCCGAGAAGTCGTCGCTGTTGAAGTCCGCGCCGGAGGCGTCGCCGCCGCCGAAGTCGCCGTATCCGTCGCCGTAGCCGGCCCCGTAGGCGGGGCCGGCCATCATGCCGCCGAGCATCGTGCCGACCAGCAGGCCGGGCAGGATGCCGCCGCCGAAGTAGCCGCCCGCCCAGGGGCCGTAGGCGGGGCCCGCGTCCCAGTAGGGGCGGCGGCCGTACTCGGTGTCGACCTCGCGGATCATCGGGTCCTGGCCGTCGGCCAGCCGGGCCCGGTCGGCGGCGCAGACCGGCACCTGACGGGTGGCGCCGCCGACCGGCGTCCAGGTGACGTCCTCGACCGAGGGCCCGTGCCGGGGGTCGAAGAAGCACGGCGGGCGACGCTCGGGCAGGGGGTGGCCGCCGCGCCGGGCGGCGAGGGTGGCCAGCGCGAAGCGGCCGTCCTCCACGGCCTGGGTGACCGCGCGGACGTCCTCCGGCCGGCCGGCCTGGGCCATGAGGTTCTTGGCCTGTTCGTAGGCGTCCAGTGAGCGCGCGTAGTCGGCCCGCATCGCGTCGTCCGCGCCCGGTTCGCCGGGCTGGAAGTCGAGGCGGTCCAGTTCCTCGCCGAAGGCCGTGATGTCCTCGTCCACGACCACCCGCAGCTTCTCCAGCGCGGCCCGCTGCTCCGCCTCCTGGCGGCGGCGGTTGCGCCGGACCAGGGCGTACGCGCCCGCGCCGCCGACCGCGACCACCGCGCCGGTGGCGATCAGCCCGCCGACGGGCACGCCGTCGCCGCCGTCGCTCCACCCGCTCGGCGCCGAGCCGCGCACACCGCCGCGCAGCGCGTCGTCCACGAAGTCGTTGAGCTGGGCCTTGGGGTCGCCCGCGTCCTGCACGGCGGTGACCAGGTTGGACACGCCCTGGGGGCTGAGCACCCGGCTGTCGGCGCGCGCGTCGAAACGGTCGCCGAGGCGGACGCCGTACAGACCGGTGACGCCGGTCTCGGTGCGCAGGTTCTGGAAGAGGTTCTCGGTCGGGTAGCCCTCGGGGAGGACCGCGACGAAGACGGGTTTGTCGGCGTCCTCGATCTTGTCGGCGAGCGCCTCGGCGTCCGCCTCGGAGAGCAGGTCGGAGGCGGCCGGGTCCACGTAGACGGGGGACTCGCGCAGCGACTCGGCGACCCGGGACAGGTCGGTCTGCGCCTGCGCCCCCGACACGCCCAGCGACAGCACCGCCAGCGCTGCGGCGACCGGCACGAGCAGCAGACGGACGAATGTGCGCACCAATGCGGGCCTCATATGTTCGAAAATACCTGAAGGGGGACGGAAAGGACATCGATCCCGGTGGCGATATCGCCACCGGGATCGAAGGGTGCTGCGAGCGGTGCGGTCAGGCGGCCTTGTACGCGGCCGTCAGTTTAGCCACGGCGGCCCCGTACCTGCCGGTCAGGGCCAGGTGGTCGGCGTCCGCGAAGGGTTTGGCGACCGCCTCGGAGAGGTGGCCGTCCGCCGCGCGCTGGACGAGCAGCCGGGCCTGGGTGACCAGTTTCCGGCCCGCCGCGTCGGCGCCGGTCCGTTCGGCCGCGCGGGCGGCCGCGGCGAGGGCCGCGAGGGTGCGCTCACCGCCCGCGGGGACGCGGGTGCGGGTGGTCAGGCCCCAGCCGTAGGGGAACTGCGGGTCGTACGACGGGTCACCGACGTTGATCGGCAGTTGCGCCTGTGACTTCGGCCAGGTCACCGGCAACTGCCCGGTGAAGGGCCGCTCGCCGTAGAGGACGTCGGCCACGCCGCCGCCCTCGGTGCCGGGCAGCCAGGAGGCGACCAGCGCGTCGATCTCGCCGAGCCGGTCGCCGATGAGCTGCGGGCGCCCCGAGACGACGAGCACCGCGCACCTCATCGCGGCGCAGACCTTGTCCACGGCCGCCTTGTCTGCGGCCGTCAGCTCCAGGTCGTTGCCGTTGCCGACGTCCCCGGCGCCTTCCGCGTACGGGGTCTCCCCGACCACGACCACGCCGACGTCGTACCCGGTGGTCGGCGCGGAGGCGTCCTCGCTGAACGTGAGGGGGCCGCCCGCCTCGCGCAGGCCCTCCAGGACCGTGGTGCCGGGGGTGATGTCGCCGGAGGAGCCCTGCCAGGTGACGGTCCAGCCGCCGGACTGGTTGCCGATGTCGTCGGCGTTCGACCCGGCGACGTAGACCCGCTGGCTCTTCTTCAGCGGGAGCAGGCCGCCGGTGTTCTTCAGCAGCGTCTGGGACTCGGCGACCGCCTCGCGGGCCACGGCCCGGTGCGCGGCGGAGCCGATCGTCGAGGCGGCGCGCGTGTCGGCGTACGGCTGCTCGAAAAGGCCGAGGCGGAACTTCTGGGTGAGGATGCGCGAGACGGCGTCGTCGATCCGCCGCTCGGTGACCCGCCCGGCCCGCGCCTCCTCGATGAGCGTGCCGCTGAACTCCTTGTACGTGTACGGCACCATCATCATGTCCAGGCCCGCGTTGACCGAGGTGCGGACCTGGGCGGCGTAGTCGCCGGGGAGCTGGTCGATGGCGTTCCAGTCGCTGATGACGAAGCCGTCGAAGCCCATCCGGTCCTTGAGGACGCCGGTGAGCAGGTCGGCGCGGGCGTGCATCTTCACCGGGCCCTGTCCGTCGCCGAGGTCGAGCGAGGAGTAGGACGGCATGACCGTGCCGACGCCCCGGTCCACGGCGTCCCGGTACGGCGAGAGGTGGACGGCCTCCAGTTCCCGCCGGGTGACCTCGGTGACGCCCTGGTCGATGGTGTAGCTGCCGGTGGTGGAGGAGCCGAAGGTGGTGCCGCCGTCGCCGACGAAGTGCTTGGCGGTGGCCAGCACCTTGTCGGAACGGTCCAGGTCGCTGCCGTCGGCGCGGCCCTGGAGGCCCTGGATCACCGTCTCCAGCGACTCCACCAGCGCCGGGTCCTCACCGAAGGACTCGTAGGTGCGGCCCCAGCGTTCGTCGCGGGCGACGCAGAGGCAGGGCGCGAAGGTCCACGGGACGCCGGTGGCGCGGGTCTCGCCGGCGGTCACCTCCGCGGTGCGGCGGGCCAGGTCCGGGTCGCGGGTGGCGCCGAGGCCGATGTTGTGGGGGGTGACGGTCGCACCGGTGACGTTGTTGTGGCCGTGCACCGCGTCCACGCCGTAGACCAGCGGGATCTGGAACCGGGTGGCCTGCGCCCTGAGCTGGAAGGAGTCGACCATCCTCGCCCACGCGGCGGGGGTGTTGGGGGTCGGTGTGGAGCCGCCGCCGGAGAGCAGCGAGCCCAGGCCGTGGGTGGCGATGTCACCGGGGGCGGTCATCGCGCCGCGCTCGGCCTGGGTCATCTGCCCGGCCTTCTCCGCGAGGCTCAGCCGGGACAGCAGGTCCGCCACCCGCTTCTTCACCGGCAGCCGCTCGTCGAGATACGGCAGTCCGTGGGCGTCCACGACGACGCTCGGGTTCTCGGCGGGGGCCTTGGCGCCGGTGACGGTCAGCTTCAGCGGGATCGTCTCGGCCGGCTCGGCGGACCGGTCCCTGAGGGTGGCGACCCGCACGGCGCGGGTGGTGCCGGAGGCGGTACCGGCCGGGAAGGTGACCGTGCCGCTGACGGGAGCGAAGTCCTCGCCCGCCGCCGCCGTGCCGTCACCGGCGGTCTCGTAGGCGACCGTGACGGGTTCCTCCAGCGGGGCGGAACCGGTGGTGCCGACGGTGATCCCGACCGAGGCGGACCTGCCCTCCGGCACGGGGTACACCGCGGCGCCGGTGCTGACGGAGGCGCGCAGCGACTGGTCGGCGCGGCCGTACAGTTCGACGCCGTCCATGGCGAACTCGCCCTTGACGCCGACCGGGAGCGTGACCGCGTACCCCCACATCTCGGTCAGGCCGAGGAGCTGGTCGATGCCGCCGACCGGCTGGTAGTCGGTGCGGTACGCGAAGTCGGAGAACGGCAGCTCGATCTGCTTCCAGCCGGTGAAGTCGTCGGCGAAGGAGGTCGTCCACAGCTCTGAGGCGTCGCCGTTCGCGCCGCCGTCCTTGATCTCGTAGGCGATCCGCTTGCCGCTGTCGTGCCCCTCCCACCAGAAGCGGACGCCCCGGTGGGCCGACCAGTCGTGGGCGGGCCCGGCGTTCGCGAACTGGTGGGTGAAGCCGCCGTAGCCGCTGATGTCGTAGGTGCCGGCCAGCACCTTCGCGCCCTCGGGGGCGTCGGCGCGGGCGGCCAGTTCCAGGGCGGGCGGGTCGTCGGCGTCGCCGCCCCAGGTGGAGAGGCCCTCGGCGGGCGGGGAGGCGAACGGCACCTCGCCCTCGAACCGGTCGACGGCGACCGGTGCCGGGTCGTCGGCCGCCGACGCACCGGCGGCGGCCGTGGTCAGCGGGAGCAGTCCGGTGAGCAGGGTGGCACAGGCGAGCAAGGCGGTTCTTCGCATGGAAGTCCTCGACTCTCGACTCTCGACTCATAGCAAACTCGCGACTTAGATCAAAGCGTGAGTTAACTGGGAGCCCCTGTGGCCGTCAAGACTCCCCGCGTCGCCCCGCCACAGACGTCACCCCTCCGACGGGCGGGGCCTGTCGGAGGGGCGGGGCCTGTCGGAGGGGCGGGTCGGCCGGTGCAAGGCGCGGGGGTGTCAGGGGGCCGGGGTCACCCCGGCCCGGAGCAGCCCGTACGTGTAGGCGTCCTCCAGGGCCTGCCAGGACGCGGCGATCACGTTCTCCGCGACGCCGACCGTGGACCACTCCCCCGTGCCGTCGCCCGTCGAGATCAGGACGCGGGTGGTGGACTGGGTGCCGTGGACGCCCTCCAGGATGCGGACCTTGTAGTCGACCAGCTCCAGCTTGGCGAGCTGCGGGTAGATCTTCTCCAGGGCGACGCGCAGGGCGCGGTCGAGGGCGTTCACCGGGCCGTTGCCCTCGGCGGTCGCGACGATCCGCTCGCCCTTCGCCCACAGCTTCACGGTGGCCTCGTTGGCGTGGGAGCCGTCGGGGCGGTCCTCGACGATGGCCCGCCAGGACTCCACGGAGAAGTAGCTGAGCGGGGCGCCCTCCACCTCGGCGCGGAGCAGCAGTTCGAAGGAGGCGTCGGCGGCCTCGTAGGTGTAGCCCCTCAGTTCGCGTTCCTTGACGCGCTCCACGACCCGGCCGACCAGCTCGCGGTCGCCGCCGAGGTCGATGCCGAGTTCCTTGCCCTTCAGCTCGATGGAGGCGCGGCCCGCCATGTCGGAGACCAGCATCCGCATGGTGTTGCCGACCAGCGCCGGGTCGGTGTGCTGGTAGAGGTCCGGGTCGACCTTGATGGCGGAGGCGTGCAGGCCGGCCTTGTGGGCGAAGGCGGAGACACCGACGTAGGGCTGGTGGGTGGAGGGGGTGAGGTTGACCACCTCGGCGATGGCGTGCGAGATGCGGGTGGTCTCGCGCAGCCTGCCCTCGGGCAGTACCCGCATGCCGTACTTCAGCTCCAGGGCGGCGACGACCGGGAAGAGGTTGGCGTTGCCGACCCGCTCGCCGTAGCCGTTGGCCGTGCACTGGACGTGGGTGGCGCCCGCGTCGACGGCGGCGAGGGTGTTGGCGACCGCGCAGCCGGTGTCGTCCTGGGTGTGGATGCCGAGCCGGGCGCCGGTGTCGGCGAGCACGGTGGCGACCACGGCCTGGATCTGGGCGGGGAGCATGCCGCCGTTGGTGTCGCAGAGCACGACGACGTCGGCGCCGGCCTCGGCGGCCGTACGGACCACGGCCTTGGCGTACTCGGGGTTGGCGCGGTAGCCGTCGAAGAAGTGCTCGCAGTCGACGAAGACCCGGCGGCCCTCGGCGCGCAGGTGGGAGACGGTGTCGCGGACCATCGCGAGGTTCTCGTCCAGGGTGGTGCGCAGGGCGAGTTCGACGTGCCGGTCATGAGACTTGGCGACCAGGGTGATCACCTCGGCGCCGGACTCCAGCAACGCCCTGACCTGCGGGTCCTCGGCGGCCTTCGCGCCCGCGCGGCGGGTGGCGCCGAAAGCGACGAGTTGGGCGTGCCGGAAGTCGATCTCCTTGCGGGCGCGGGCGAAGAACTCGGTGTCCCGCGGGTTCGCGCCGGGCCAGCCGCCCTCGATGAAGCCCACGCCGTAATCGTCCAGGTGCCGCGCGATGGCCAGTTTGTCCGCGACGGTGAGGTTGATGCCCTCGCGCTGCGCGCCGTCGCGCAGGGTGGTGTCGAAGACGTGGAACGAATCGTCCAGCTCGCTGGTTACGGTCATGATCTTCAGGGCTCCTGTGGGGAATCTCGGTCTACCGGAATGACCGGCTCCACCGTCCTTCTATGATCCCTCGCGCTCTCTTCCCGGCTTGGGGTGGGCCAGGAAAACGAAAAACCCCTCGCGGGTGCGAGAGGTCTGCGCGCGGGTCGAGGACGACGGTGTCCGCCCGTACCTGGTCGTACGTGGCGGTCACTGCGGACCGGCGCGCCTGCTGCCAATAATCGTGGCGAACGAGAGCACGCAGGGAGTCAACCACAGACCACCCCCGCCCCGGACGGCCGTCTCACGATACGGGCCGCGGCTGCCTGCGGGCCCCGGGCAGCCGCCCGAGGTCCGTTCGCGGGCCTGGTCACGCGTCCGAGGCCCGCTCGCGGTCCTGGTCACGCGTCCGCGAGCAGGCGCTCGTCCAGGAACTCACGGACGTGGCCGAGCACCTTCTCCCGGTCCGTCCCGCGCAGCCCGATCACCACCTGGAGGGCGAAACCGTCGAGGAGGGCGCGCAGCCGGGTGGCGAAGCGGTCCGGGTCGACGGCGCGGAACTCACCGCGTGAGACACCCTCCGCGAGCAGCGCGACCAGGTCGCGGTGCCAGGCGCCCTCGATCGCGGCCTGCCGGTCGCGGGCGTCGTCGGCGGCGTTCTGCGAGCGGTTCCACACCTCCAGCCACAGCGTCCAGTGCGGGTCGCGGTGGCCGACCGGGACGTACAGGCCGACGTAGGCGCCGAGCCGTTCGCGGGCCGGGCCGGGCCGGGCGAGCAACCGGGCGCGCTCGGCGCCGAGGCGGCCCTCGCTCCACTCCAGAGTCCGCAGCAGCAGCTCGTCCTTGGAGTGGAAGTAATAGAGGAGGTGCCCGCTGCTCATGCCGACCTCGCGGCCGAGCGCGGCCATGGTCAGCTTCTCCAGACCGCGCTGCGCGATCATCTCCATGGCGGCGGCGAGGAGGTCCTCGCGCGGCGGCGCCTGCCTGCGCCCACCGGCCATCTGCTGCTCCCCGGTCTAGATCCTCGGCTGCTGCTGCGTGATGCAGTGGATGCCGCCGCCGCCCGCGAAGATCGTACGCGCGTCGACCAGGGTCACCGTGCGGCCCGGATAGAGCCGCCGGAACAGGCCCGCGGCGAGTTCGTCGCGCGGGTCGTCGAAGGCGCACAGGACGACGCCGCCGTTGCAGACGTAGTGGTTGATGTAGGAGTGGTCGGACCAGTGGCCGTCCGCTTCCAGCGCGGTCGGGGCGGCGACCTCCACCACCTCCAGGCGGCGGCCCCGGGCGTCGGTGGCGGCCCGCAGGACGCCGATGGCCTCCTTGGTGACCTCGTGGTCGGGGTGGGCGGGGTCCGGCTGGTGGTGGGCGACGACCACGCCGGGGCCGGCGAAGGCGGCGACGATGTCGACGTGGCCGAGGGTGCCGTAACCGTGCGGGGGATAGTCGGCGGTCAGGCCGCGCGGCAGCCAGATCGCCTTGCGGGTGCCGAGGTGGGCGTGGATCTCCGCCTCCACCTGTGCGCGGGTCCAGCCGGGGTTGCGCTCGGGGCCGAGCTGGACCGTCTCGGTCAGCAGGACCGTGCCCTCGCCGTCGACGTGGAGGCCGCCGCCCTCGTTGACCAGCTTCGAGGCGTACGTCCGGGCGCCCGCGAGCGCGGCCACCTGCGCGCCGATCCTCGCGTCGTGCTCCCAGCGGGCCCAGGGCTGGGCGCCCCAGCCGTTGAACGTCCAGTCGACGGCGGCCAGTTCGCGGCCGTCGGTCAGGAAGGTCGGGCCGATGTCCCGCATCCAGGCGTCGTCCAGCGCGCGTTCCACCGTGTCGACGCCCGGACCCAGCAGTTCCCGCGCGCCGGCCGACCGGCCCGGCCCGCACACCACCGTGACCGGCTCGAAGCGGCGCACCGCGCGGGCCACCGAGGCCCAGGCGCGGCGGGCCCCGGCCAGGTCGCCGGGGTCGTCGAAGGTGAGGTTGGGGCCGGGCCACGCCATCCAGGTGCGCTCGTGCGGAGCCCACTCGGCGGGCATCCGGAAGCCGTCGGCGGCGGGGGTGTTCGGGGGGGCCGTCTTCACGGGGTTCCTCACAGGAAGTACAGGCGGTTGAGGGGGACGGAGTCGGCCGGCGCGGAGCGGATCGGTTCGCCGTCGAGGGTGACCAGTCCGGTGCGCCCGTCGACGTCGACCGTGCCGGTACGGGAGTTCAGGCGCAGGTCGGCCGGGCCGATACCGCGGGTGCCGCGCACCGCGACCCGGCGGCGGCGGGTCGGCATCCGGTCGCCGCCCTGGTCGAGGGCGGCCCGCGCGACGAAGGCCACGGAGATCTCGGCGGGGGTGGCGCCGTGCGCCCCGAACTGCGGGCCGAGGACCAGCGGCTCGCAGGTGTCGGTGGCCGCGTTGGGGTCGCCCACCACCCCGTACGCCGGGAAACCGGACTTGAGGACGAGCTGCGGTTTGGCGCCGAAGTACTCCGGGCGCCAGAGCACGAGGTCGGCGAGCTTGCCCACCTCGATGGAGCCGACCTCGTGGGCGAGGCCGTGGGCGATCGCGGGGTTGAGGGTCAGCTTGGCGATGTACCGCAGCACCCGCTCGTTGTCGTGGCCGACGTCGGGGGCGCCGGACTCGGCCTTCATCTTCCCGGCCATGGCGAAGGTGCGGCGGACCGTCTCGCCCGCCCGTCCCATGCCCTGGGCGTCGGAGGAGGTGATGCCGATCACGCCCAGGTCGTGCAGCACGTCCTCGGCGCCCATGGTCCCGGCGCGGATGCGGTCGCGGGCCATGGCGGCGTCGCCCGGCAGGTCGGTCTTCAGGTCGTGGACGGAGACGATCATGCCGTAGTGCTCGGCGACCGCGTCCCGGCCGAAGGGCAGGGTGGGGTTGGTGGAGGAACCGATGACGTTCGGCACACCGGCCATCTTCAGGACGTTCGGGACGTGTCCGCCGCCGCAGCCCTCGATGTGGAAGGCGTGGATGGTGCGGCCGTCGAGGACCTGGAGGGTGTCCTCGACCGACAGGCACTCGTTCAGGCCGTCGCTGTGCAGGGCGACCTGCACGTCGTGCTCCTCGGCGGCGCGCAGGGCGGTGTCCAGGGCGCGGGTGTGGGCGCCCATGTCCTCGTGCACCTTGAAACCGCAGGCGCCGCCCTCCGCGAGGGCCTCGGTCAGCGGGGCGGGGTGGGACGAGGAGCCCCGGCCGAGGAAGCCGATGTTGACCGGCCAGGCGTCGAACGCGGCGAAGGCGTGCTTCAGCGCCCAGGGCGAGTTGACGCCGACGCCCCACACCGGCCCGAACTCCTGGCCGATGACCGTGGTCACGCCGGACGCCAGGGACGCCTCCATGACGCGCGGGGAGAGCAGGTGGACGTGGGTGTCGACGGCACCGGCGGTGGCGATCAGGCCCTCACCGGAGACGATCGACGTACCGGTGCCGACGACGACGTCGACGCCGTCGAGGGTGTCGGGGTTGCCGGCCCGCCCGATGGCGTGGATACGCCCTTCCCGGATACCGATGGACACCTTCCGGATGCCCAGCGCCGCGTCGATCACGACGACGTTGCTGACCACGACGTCGCAGGTGGCGCGGACGGCCGCCGCCTTCAGGTGCAGCCCGTCGCGGGCGGTCTTGCCGAACCCGGCCAGGAACTCGTCGCCGTGGCGCTGCGCGTCGGACTCGACCCGGATCACCAGCCCCGAGTCACCGAGCCGGAGCCGGTCACCGGCCCGGGGGCCGTGGGTGGCGGCGTACTCGTGCGGGGTGAGGCGCCGCGCCTCGACGGGGTGTCCGCCGGGGCGGCTCATCGGTCCTCCTCGGGGGCCGGGACGTCCAGGGCGGGCGCCGGGCTCCCCGGCACTCCGAGGTAGCCGCAGGCGGCGGCGCGGCGCAGGGCCTCCTCGCGGGCGCCGGGCGCGTCGAGCGGGCCGTCGACCAGGCCGGCGAAACCGATGGCGATCCGGTCGCCGCCCAGCGGCACGAGACCCACCTCGGCGCTCTCGCCGGGCCCGAACCGCACCGAGGACCCAGCCGGGACGGCGAGCCGCATGCCGTAGGCGGCGGCGCGGTCGAAGTCCAGCCGCGGGTTGGCCTCGAAGAAGTGGAAGTGGGAGGTGACCGAGACGGGCACGGCAGCCGTGTTGGCGACCGGTAGGCGCAGGGCCGGTACGGGCTCGGCGTACTGCCCTCCCGGCTCCCGTGGCGACTCCGGTCCCGGCTCCTGCTCGGGCTCGGGCTCCGGTCCCGGCTCCTGCTGCGGCTCGGGCTCCGGTCCCGGCTCGGGTCCCGGCAGCAGTGCGCCCGGGGCCCGTTCCCCCAGGCCCCCGCCGATCGGATCGGAGACCACCGCGAGCCGGGAGCCGTCGTCGAAGACGGCCTCGACATGCACCTCGGTGACGATGTCGGCGACACCCGGCAGCACGTCGTCCGGGCCCAGCACCGACCGCGCCCGCGTGACCGCCTCGGCCAGCCGGACGCCGTCGCGGGCCGCCTCGCAGACGGTGTCGGCGATCAGCGCGGTCGCCTCCGGCACGTTGAGCCGCAGCCCGCGCGCCCGGCGGCCGCGGGCCAGTTCGGCGGCCGAGAACAGCAGCAGCCGGTCGCGTTCCGTGGGAGTCAGTCGCACGGCGGGCACCTCCTCGCGTTCCCCGTACAGCTTGTCAGAGCAGCACTCTGTTAGAGCAGCACTCTAAGAGAAAGCCGTACGCAGGACAAGAAGGCCGAGTTTTTGCTTTGAGTGGCGCTCGAAGATATGCGTCAGGGCCGCTCGGGACGGATCGTCCCGGGCGGCCCCGGCGGCCGTACGCGGTGCGGGATCAGGCCAGCGTGCGCATCCAGCCGTGGGTGTCCTCGGCGGTGCCGCGCTGGATGTCGAGCAGCGCCTGGCGGAGCCGGAGGGTCACCTCGCCGGGCTCGCCACCGCCCTGCCGCCACTCGGTACCGGCCCGCTTGACCGTGCCGACGGGCGTGATCACCGCGGCCGTACCGCAGGCGAAGACCTCGGTCAGGGAGCCGTTCTCCGAGTCGCGCTGCCACTGCTCCACGGAGATCCGGCCCTCCTCGGCCCGGTAGCCGAGATCACGGGCGACGGTGAGCAGGGAGTCGCGGGTGACGCCCTCCAGGATGGAGCCGGTGAGGGTGGGGGTGACGATCCGGTCCCCGTACACGAAGTACAGGTTCATGCCGCCCAGCTCCTCGACCCACTGGCGCTCGATCGCGTCGAGGTAGCAGACCTGGTCGCAGCCCTTGGCGGCGGCCTCGGCCTGGGCGAGCAGGGAGGCGGCGTAGTTGCCGCCGGTCTTGGCGTCGCCCATGCCGCCGGGGACGGCGCGGACGCGGTCCTCCGAGACCCAGATGGAGACCGGCTTCACCCCACCGGGGAAATATGCGCCGGCCGGGGAGGCGATGATCAGGAAGAGGTACTCGTTGGCCGGCTTGACGCCCAGGCCGACCTCGGTGGCGATCATGAACGGGCGCAGGTAGAGGGACTCCTCGCCGCCGTGCGCCGGGACCCACGCCTGGTCCTGCTTGACGAGTGCGTCACATGCCTCGATGAAGGTGTCCACCGGAAGCTCCGGCATGCCGAGCCGGCGGGCGGACGCCTGGAAGCGGGCGGCGTTCTTCTCCGGGCGGAAGGTGGCGACCGACCCGTCGGGCCTGCGGTACGCCTTGAGCCCCTCGAAGATCTCCTGCGCGTAGTGCAGGACCATGGTGGCCGGGTCGAGGGAGAGCGGGGCGTACGGCACGAGCCGGCCGTCGTGCCAGCCGCGGCCCTCGGTCCACTTGATCGTCACCATGTGGTCGGTGAAGTGGCGGCCGAACCCCGGGTTGGCCAGGATCGCGTCGCGCTCGGCGGCGGAGAGCGGGCCGGCGGTCGGCTTCAGCTCGATCGTCGACGTCGGGCCCGTCCCGCCCGTCGTGGAGGCCGCGGGAGTCGTGGGCGCATTGGGTGTGGTGGGCGTCGTGGGCGTTGTCATTGGGGGCGTTGTCCTTCACCGGTTGTCGTGACGGGCCGCGCTCACGCCCGTACTGCCAGTGGCCAGTGCCAGAACGTCCGAGCATTCCCTCATGTCGCGGCTCCGCGTTCGATTATCGCGCGCGGTCCGGGACGGATGAAACGGGGTGAATGCGGCTCAGGGTCGATGGTCGCACCCGGCGGGGACAGGTGAAAGCCGCCGGATGCCTTGTTTTCTGGACCCGGCGGCTTCGAAAGGTGTGGTTTCGAGTGCGCGGCCGGTCAGCCGGCTACTCGTACAGCGAGCGCGTCGCCGATCTCGGAGGTGGAGCGCGCGGGCTTGCCGACCCGCTCGGCGAGGTCGGCGGCGACCGCCTCCTCGATCCGGGCGGCCTCGGACTCGTGACCGAGGTGGCGCAGCAGCAGGGCGACGGAGAGCACGGTGGCGCTCGGGTCGGCCTTGCCCTGGCCGGCGATGTCGGGCGCGGAGCCGTGCACCGGCTCGAACATCGAGGGGAACTCGCCGGAGGGGTTGATGTTCCCGCTGGCGGCGACGCCGATGCCGCCGGAGACGGCCGCGGCGAGGTCGGTGATGATGTCGCCGAAGAGGTTGTCGGTGACGATCACGTCGAAGCGGGCCGGGTCGGTGACGAGGTAGATCGTCGCCGCGTCGACGTGGATGTAGTCGGTGGCGACCTCGGGGAACTCCGCGGCCACCTTGTGGAAGACGTCGGTCCACAGGTGGCCGGCGAAGGTCAGCACGTTGTTCTTGTGGACCAGCGTGAGCTTCTTGCGCGGGCGGGCCTGGGCGCGGGCGAAGGCGTCCCGGACCACGCGCTCGACACCGAAGGCGGTGTTGACGGAGACCTCGGTGGCCACCTCGTGCGGCGTGCCCTTGCGGATGGTGCCGCCGTTGCCGGTGTACGGGCCCTCGGTGCCCTCGCGGACCACGACGAAGTCGATCTCCGGCTGGCCGGCCAGGGGGGTGGCGACACCCGGCAGCAGCTTCGACGGCCGCAGGTTGACGTGGTGGTCGAAGGCGAAGCGGAGCTTGAGCAGGAAGCCGCGCTCCAGGACGCCGGAGGGCACCGACGGGTCGCCGATGGCGCCGAGCAGGATGGCGTCGTGCCGCTTGAGGGCGTCGAGGTCGGCGTCGGTGAGGGTCTCACCGGTGGCGTGGTAACGCCTGGCGCCGAAGTCGAACTCCTCGGTCTCCAGCTTCACATCCTGCGGCAGGACGGCGGAGAGCACCTTGAGGCCTTCGGCCACGACCTCCTGGCCGATGCCGTCACCGGGAATGACTGCGAGATTGAGGATGCGAGAGCTAGCCGACATGTGCGGCACCCTACTCCTCGTCCCATGGGATGACACGCGATGTCCGGCATGCGGACGCGGTGCTTTCCCGTCGGTCCGCGTTCACCCGTACGCGGTGCGGGCGTTGGCCGGCGGGGGGATGTTCGGGACCATGGAGATACCCGACTTCGGCGTCCCGCCCGAACTGGCCCGCCGGATGAGCATGGCGGAGCAGTACGAGTACCTGCGCACCCGGCCGACCCGCCGCCGCACCCTGGTGACGGCGGGGGCGGTGGCGAGCGGGCTGCTGACGGGCTGTTCCGGCCCGAGGGGGGCGGGCGGCACGCAGGCGGCGGGCGGCACGGCCGCCGGGGCCGCGCGGACCGCGCACCCCGCGCCGCCGGCGGCGGCGACCGTGTCCGGCTCGGTGGTCACCCCCTTCGGCCGCCATCTCGCCTTCGGCGCCGAGCCGCGGCGGCAGATGCGGATCTCCTGGCAGGTGCCGCTCGCGGTGCGCCGGCCGTTCGTCCGGGTGGGGCTGCGCCCCGACGACCTGGACCGGCGGATCGAGGCGGAGGTCCGCGACCTGGCCACGCCCGCGCTGCGGGGGCTGGGCGCGGTCGAGCAGTACTACCTGCACGCCGCCCTGGACGGGCTGCGCCCCGGTACGACGTACTACTACGGCGTCGGCCACGAGGGCTTCGACCCGGCGACGCCCCCGCACCGCTCCACCGTGGCCTCCTTCCGCACCGCGCCCGCGGCCCCGGAACGCTTCGTCTTCACCGCCTTCGGCGACCAGGGCGTCGGCCCCGAGGCACTGGGCAACAACAGCGAACTGCTCCGCCACGACCCCGCGTTCCACCTGCACGCGGGCGACATCTGCTACGCGGACGACAAGGGCCGCGGCGAGACGACGGACACCTACGACGCCACCCGCTGGGACCTGTTCCTGAAGCAGACCGAGCCGGTGGCGCGTGCGGTGCCGTGGATGGTGACGACCGGCAACCACGACATGGAGGCGTGGTACTCGCCGGACGGCTACGGCGGCCAACTGGCCCGGTTCTCCCTGCCGGAGAACGGCTTCGATCCGCGGACCGCACCGGGTGTCTACGCGTTCACCTACGGAAACGTCGGCGTCGTGGCGCTGGACGCCAACGACGTCTCGTACGAGATCCCCGCCAACCGCGGCTACACCGAGGGCCGGCAGACGCGCTGGCTGGAGCGGACCCTCACCGGGCTGCGGGCCGACCCGGAGGTGGAGTTCGTGATCGTCTTCTTCCACCACTGCGCGTACTCGACCTCGACCCACGCCTCGGACGGCGGGGTGCGCGCCGAGTGGGTGCCGCTGTTCGCCCGGTTCCAGGTGGACCTGGTGATCAACGGCCACAACCACGTGTACGAGCGCACCGACGCCGTGCGGAACGGGGAGGTGGGCAGGCCGGTCCCGGTCGGCGGCGAGACCGACCCCCGCCGCGACGGGATCGTGTACGTCACCGCGGGCGGCGGCGGCAAGGACCTGTACGGCTTCCCGGCCGGCGTCCCCGAGAGCCACGAGGGGCGGCTCGCCGAGCCCGACTCGGTCAGCAGCTTTCGCTGGACCCGGTCACGGGACCGCAAGGCGGAGCGGGTGGAGTGGTCGCGGGTGCGCTACCGGGGTTTCTCGTTCCTCCGGGTGGAGGTGGAGGCGGGCGCCGCACCGGCGCTGAAGGTCTCGGCGCTGACGCCGGACGGCACCCGCGTCGACCACTTCGAGGTGCGGCGCGGGCGCTGATCCGACGGCGTCAGTGGCCGGTCGACCCGCCGTTGTCGCGGAGGTCGAGGGCGCGCTGGAGGGCGGCGGCGGCGTTCTTGCGGTCGGCGTCGCTCGTGCGGGAGACGTGACGGACACGGCGGCGGGCGGTCGTCTCGGCCATGGGGGATCGACTCCTTCGGCAGCAGGCGGGAACACGGAAGACGGAATTCCAGATGCCGGAAGGGGCGGGGAGCCGCGGGCCGCAGGGGTTGCCTGCGCGTTGCCCGGCTCACGACCGCCGTTCGCTGGGTGGAGCGATTTCGTTCGGCTCCTACAACGCTAAGCGAGTGCGGAGCGTCTGTCTCCACAATTACTCGGACTTCCTACTATCTGAGACGGTGGAGTGCGTCACACCGCCGTGACCTGCGCTTCGCCTTCCGCCGTGTGCTGCGGGAACGCGGACGGGCCAGGTCCGGGGGGAGACCTGGCCCGTCCTGCTCGGGGTGGGCGTCAGCCCATGTGGGGGTAGCCGTACTCGGTCGGCGAGAGCAGCGACTCCTTGATGGTGCGGGTCAGCGTCCAGCGCATCAGGTTCTGCGGGGCGCCGGCCTTGTCGTTGGTGCCGGAGGCCCGGCCGCCGCCGAAGGGCTGCTGGCCGACGACCGCGCCGGTCGACTTGTCGTTGATGTAGAAGTTGCCGGCCGCGTAGCGGAGCTTGTCCATCGTGTACGCCGTGGCCGCGCGGTCGCTGGAGATGACCGAGCCGGTGAGGGCGTAGTCGGACGCCGACTCCATCTGCGTCAGCATCTCCTCGTACTTGTCGTCCTCGTAGACGTGGACGGCGAGGATCGGGCCGAAGTACTCGGTCGTGAAGACCTCGTTCTCCGGGTCGGTGCACTCGATGACGGTCGGGCGGACGAAGTAGCCCACCGAGTCGTCGTAGCTGCCGCCCGCGACGATCGTGCAGGTGGGGTCCTGCCCGGCCCGGTCGATGGCGGCCTTGTTCTTGGCGAAGGACCGCTCGTCGATGAGGGCGCCGAGGAAGTGCGACAGGTCGGTGACGTCACCCATGGTGAGGCCGTCGATCTCGGCCGCGAACTCCTCCTTGAAGCCGTCGTTCCACAGGGACGCCGGGAGGTAGGCGCGGGAGGTGGCGCTGCACTTCTGGCCCTGGTACTCGAAGGCGCCGCGGGTCAGGGCGGTCTTCAGCACCGCGCGGTCGGCGCTCGGGTGGGCGACGACGAAGTCCTTGCCGCCGGTCTCGCCGACCAGACGCGGGTAGGTGCGGTACTTCTCGATGTTCTCGCCGACCGTCTTCCACAGGTGCTGGAAGGTCTTGGTGGAGCCGGTGAAGTGGATGCCGGCCAGGTCGCGGTGGCTCAGCGCCACCTCGGAGACGGCGATGCCGTCGCCGGTCACCAGGTTGATGACGCCCTTGGGCAGGCCCGCCTCCTCCAGGAGGCGCATCATCAGCACGGCGGCGTGGGTCTGCGTCGGGGACGGCTTCCAGACCACCACGTTGCCCATGAGGGCGGGGGCGGTGGGCAGGTTGGCGGCGATCGCCGTGAAGTTGAACGGCGTGATCGCGTAGACGAACCCCTCCAGCGGGCGGTGGTCCAGCCGGTTCCAGACGCCCGGGGCGTGGGCCGGGGGCTGCTCGGCCAGGATCTGGCGGGCGTAGGAGACGTTGAAGCGCCAGAAGTCGACCAGCTCGCAGGGCGTGTCGATCTCGGCCTGCTGGGCGGTCTTGGACTGGCCGAGCATCGTGGAGGCGGCCAGCGTCTCGCGCCACGGGCCGGAGAGCAGTTCGGCGGCGCGCAGGATGATCGCCGCGCGGTCGTCGAAGGACATCGCGCGCCAGGCCGGGGCGGCGGCGAGGGCGGCGTCGATCGCGTCCTGCGCGTCCTGCTCGGTGGCGTTGGCGTAGGTGCCCAGGCGGGCCTGGTGGTTGTGCGGCTGCACGACGTCGAAGCGCTCGCCGCCGCCCATCCGCCGCTCGCCGCCGATGGTGCAGGTCAGGTCGATCGGGTTGTCGGCCAGCTCCTTGAGCTTGGCCTCCAGCCGGGCGCGTTCGGGCGAGCCGGGGGCGTAGCCGTGCACCGGCTCGTTGACGGGGGTGGGGACCTGGGTCACAGCGTCCATGGGTTCCGGGACTCCTTGACTTGAGCGGTTGCGAGCGGTGGTGCGGGCGGCTCAGCCCTTGCTGACCATCGAGCGGACGAAGAACCGCAGGTTCGCGGGCTTCTCGGCGAGACGCCGCATGCTGTGCTTTCCCGGGGGGCGACCCCCGGACCCCCGGCAGTCACCGCGGCACAGCTCGGTCGGTTCAGCCATGGCCGATCATGCTCCGGACGAAGAACCGCAGGTTCGCGGGCTTCTCGGCGAGACGCCGCATGAAGTAGCCGTACCAGTCGGTTCCGTAAGCGGTGTAGACGCGCATCCGGTGGCCCTCGGCGGCCAGCCGCAGGTGCTCGTCGCCGCGGATGCCGTAGAGCATCTGGAACTCGTACTCGTCCGGCTTGCGCCCGGCGCGGTGGGCGAGGTCCTGCGCGATGGTGATCAGGCGCGGGTCGTGGGACCCGATCATCGGGTAGCCCTCGCCCTGCATCAGCGTGCGCAGGACGCGGACGTACGCCTTGTCGATCTCGTGCTTGTCCTGGTGCGCGACTTCGGCGGGCTCCTTGTAGGCGCCCTTCACCAACCGTACGCGACTGCCCTCGGCGGCGAGCCGGCGTGCGTCGGCCTCGGTGCGGAACAGGTACGCCTGGATCACGCAGCCGGTCTGCGGGAAGTCCTTGCGCAGCTCGCCGTGGATGGCGAACATCGAGTCGAGGGTGGTGTGGTCCTCGGCGTCCAGGGTGACCGTGGTGCCGATCCCGGCGGCGGCCTCGACGACCGGGCGGACGTTGGCGAGGGCCAGCTCGTGGCCGCCGTCCAGCGCCTGGCCGAACATGGACAGCTTCACGGACATCTCCGCGCGCGGGCCCAGGTCCAGCGGCTTGAGCCGGTCGATCAGCTCCAGGTAGGCGTCGCGGGCGGCCGCCGCCTGGGCGGGGGTGGTGATGTCCTCGCCGACGACGTCCATCGTCAGTTCCAGGCCCTGGCCGGTGAGGTCCCGGATGATCGGGACGATCGCGTCGACGTCCTCGCCGGGGATGAAGCGGTCGACGACCTGCTTGGTCACCGGGGCCGCCGACACCAGGCGTCGCATCCGGTCGCTGCGCGACGCGGCGAGAATCACGGGACCCAGCACGGGCCACCTCCACTTACCGAAAAGAACAAGCTCAGCCACCTCGAAACCTAGGGATCCCTCGGACCCCGGGCCATCGACACCTGTCACGCATCCGTGCCGGATATCTCAGACAGATGTATGAAGACCACGCGGGAATGCGGGAGAATGCCCGGATGACGTCGGATTCCACGGGTGACTACCAGGAGCTGGTCGACGAGATCTCGGAGCTGCTGGGCGCTCCGGCGACCCTGGAGAACCGTGACTTCGAGCTGATCGCCTTCGGCGCGTACGACAGCGAGGGGGCGCTGGACGCCTCCGCCCTGGACCCGGTGCGGGCCCGTTCGATCCTGACCCGGCGCTCGACACCGGCCGTCCGCGCCTGGTTCGAGGGGTTCGGCATCACCCGGGCCACCGGTCCGGTCCGCATCCCGCCGACGCCGGAGGCGGGCGTGCACCGGGGCCGCATCTGTCTGCCGGTACGCCACCGCGGGGTCGTCCTCGGCTATGTGTGGCTGCTGGAGTCCGAGCCGGGGCCGACCGAACGGCGGCTCACGGCGGCCATGGGGGTCGCGGGGCGGATCGGCGCCCTGCTCGCGGACGAGGCCCGGCAGGGCGCCGGTCTCAGCCGGGAACTGCGGGCCGTCCTCACCGCCGGACCGGACTGGCAGCGGGACATGGCCGTCGCGGAGCTGCGCACCGCCCTCGGCCCGCGCGCCGAGGGACCGCACATGGTGGTGTGCGTCGCGCCGTGGCCGTCCGCCGACCCCCAGGACGCGCCCTCGGTCCGTACCGTGCAGGGGGCGACGGCGCTGTGCACGGTGCCGTGGGGAGCGTCGGAACACTCCCTGGCGCTGCTGGTCCGGCTCCGCTCGGTGGACCTTTCGGCCCCGGCGGTGGCGGCGGCGGGCCGGCTGCTGGAGCGGGCGCCGGGCCTCGGCGGCTCCCCCGCGCCGGGCGCGCCCGGCCCGGCGGCCGGGATCTCCGCGGCGCGCACCGGGCTCGCCGGGCTGGGCACGGCCTGGCGGGAGGCGTCGGCCGCGGCGCGGACGGCGCTCGCGGAGCCCCGCTTCGCGCCGGTCGCCGAATGGACGTCGATCGGCCCGTTCCGCCTGCTCACCGCGGTACCGCCGGAGGCGGCGCGGGACCCGGCCGTACGGGAGCTGCTCTCCCCCGCCCACCGCGAGCTGGCCCGCACCGCCGAGGTCTACCTCGACCGCGCCGGCCAGGCCGGTCGCGCCGCCGCCGAACTGGGCATCCACCGCCAGACCCTGTACTACCGCCTCTCCCGCGTCGAACGGCTCACCGCCCTGGACCTGGACGACGGCGAGGACCGGCTGCTGCTGCACATGGCGCTCAAGGCGCACCGCCTGTAGCGCGGTGCCGCGTTCAGGGTCTCTGGGTGAGCACGGTGATGCCGAGGCCGTCGCTGGCTTCGAGCTGCTGAACGGTGTGGAAGACAATGAGCGCGGGGTGCGTGGGATCTCTGGGAGCCCCGCCGATGAGCATGCCCACGATGGTCGCGTTGCCCTTGGCGTCCCGCTTGTAGACCGGTGAGCCGGAGTCACCGCCGTCCGAGCCGGCGAAGTCCGGGTGGTGGGCCTGGGCGAGACCGCCGGTGCAGTCGGTGGGATGCTCCGGGTCCGAGCAGGCGGTACCCCGGTCCAGGTTGATGACCTCGAAACCGCAGACCTCCTTGCTCATCATGCCGCTGAAGCACACCTTGTCGCCGGTCGCGGCCGGGGCCCGGCCGACCACGCGGATGGACCGGGGAAGGCGGGGCTCCACCCAGATCCCGGGTGCGTAGAGCTGCGGTGCGCTGACGCCGGTGATCACCTCCATGTCGTGAGCGGTGTCGTTCTTGCGTTCGCTGACGGTGCCGTAGTCGTTGGGTTCGCCCAGGGGGGTGCGGCCCGAGGCGACGCGGACGCCCTGGCCGAAGCAGTGGCCGGCGGTGACCATGCCCTGCTTTCCGTCTCTGGTGCGCACGGCGAACCCGGAGGTGCACCAGTACCGCACCGGGGTGGCGAACCTGGCGAGGGCCGCGCCGCCCCAGTGGGGCTGGGTGTCGCGCCGGCGGTCGGGCGGCGGCGGGGGCGGTTCCGCGGTACGGGGCGCCGCGGCCGCCGGGGCCGTGGCGCCGAGGATCAGCAGCAGAACGAGGACGATGCGGCGGAGGAAGGCCGGCATGGTGGCTCCCACGGTTCGTGTCTCACGGTGTGTGTCTCACGGGTCGTCGGTGTCGATGACGATTCCGCCCAGCAGCCCGCCTCCGACCGGCAGATGGTCGGCGTGGATCAGGCGCCGCGCGGCCGGGACCGGCAGGCCGGCCACCACCACCGTGTCCGTCGCGGTGTCCTCGTCGCTCTGGTACAGCTCGTGTTCCTCGACCAGGAACCGGTAGCGGGCCAGGAGTTCGGTGGGGCGGTCGGGGAAGTCGACGGTCCAGGCGTAGCCGGTGCCGTCCGGCACACAGGTCAGGTCGACGGGATCGCCGACCGGCTGCCAGTCGAGATCGTCGCCGCCGGTCCGCTTCTGCAATGTGGCCCGCACCCGCCGGCTGCCGGCCACGGCGGCGAGGCCGGTGCCGGCGCGCCCGCCGAGGTGGTTGAAGGTGGTCGGTCCGGACAGACGCAGCCGGGGCCGGTTGCCGACGGTGCCGGCGGTGAGGGTGCGGTCGGGCGGCAGTTGGGCGAACTCGGCCGGTACGACGGGGGAGAGTTCCTGGCCGGGCAGGGCGAAGGGCTGGTAGCGGGCCACGGCCAGGCGGAGGAACGGGAAGTAGGCGGTGGCGTCGGCGGTGCCCGGATCGATGTCGATGTCGGCGTACCAGAGGCGGCGGTCCTCGTCGAAAACCGGGGTGAAGGCGGCCACGGACGTGGAGAGGGGGACGGTGTCGGTGGACTCGGCGAGGGGGACGCCGGTGACTTTCGTGGTGGCGTTCGGGAAGTTGGCCGCGGACGGGGCGGGCATGGGTGTGGTGTCCGCCCATACCGGGTCGATGCCCCAGCGGGTGGCGTACTGGTCGGACAGTGCGCGGTCCGGGTCCAGGAGCACACCGAGCAGTTCGTCGTCGCCCGAGGAGAACCACGGGCGGTTCAGGTAGAGCCGCAGGCCGGCGTGGGTGCGGGTCTGGGTGACGCGCCCCCGCTGCCGGTCCACGGTCCTCGACCAGCGGAAGGTGGGCACGAGGAGGACCGGGTCCGGTGGTTCGGGACGCCGGGAACTCGGTACCGAGACGCCGGTACCGGGGCCGGTCCGGGTGATCAGTTTCGGGTCGGCGGTGAGCGTGGGGTGGAAGTACTCACGGAAGCGGGTCGTGGCGACCGGTGTGCAGACGAGTTCGCGGTGCCGGGTGTCGCCGAACTCGTGGGGCAGGAAGAGGCTCGACCGGTCGTCTCCGGGCGACACGGTGGTCTCGTCCAGTTGGGCCGCGTGGCTGAAGCGCCGGGGCCCCGGCTGGGTGACGTCGTCGGTCCACTCGCTCCAGGTGGCGTGCACGTCCACCTGGCCGGTGCTGTCCGCGTGGGTGTCCAGTTCGGCCGAGAGCCGGGCCGTCGTCTCCCCCTGGGAGCGGAAGATGTCCGCCCGGGACAGCTCCGGTGCCCGCAGGGGCTTCTCGACGGCGTGGACGAGGTCGAGCCGCACCCACGGAGTGAGCAGCCAGTTCTCGCCGGCGGCCGAAGCCTGGGCGATGAAGTCCCGGTCCGGCTGGGCCAGAGCGGCCCAGTAGTCGGAGCGGGTCAGCAGCCTCCACTGATTGAGCAGGCCGAGGTCCGCGGCGTCGAGGTAGCAGCTCAGGTAGACGCGGGCGGTCTCGCTCTTCGCCAGGAAGACCGTGAGCCGCCGCCACAGCGGGGTGTCCTGGAACCGCGGCTCGTCCTCGCCCTCCTCGACGCGCAGGGTGAACGGCTTCGCCTGCGGCCACGGTCCGGAGAAGGGGACGAGGGTGTTGCCGGTGGTGCCGGGCAGGCCGCGCAGGCACACGCCGCGGGCCAGCGGATCGGGCAGATACGGCAGCAGCAGCCGGTCACCGTCGTGCACGACGAACTCGCCCGTCTTCAGCCCGGCACCCCGGTGCGCGAGCGGCAGCCGGGTCAGCGGCTCGGTGTCCTGGACGGTGTGCTTGGCCACGTGGATCTCGCGGCGCAGCAGCAGGTCGGTGCTGAGGCCGGGGTTCTCGGGGTCGGTGACCACCGTGTCCAGGAACGACCCCGCCTCGCGGGCCGCCGAGGCGAAGTACCGGCGCCGTACCCGCTCGGGCACGTCCGGCCCGAACGCCGGTTCGTAACAGCCGTGCTCCTCCGCCATCCGCACCGCGCACTTGGGGGGCGCGAGGTGCCGTTCGTCGCGGTGGCGGTAGCCGCGGTCCAGTCCGTCGACGCCGGACCGGGTGCCGTGGTCGGGGACGTCCGCGCGCAGCGCGCTGTAGAGCCGGGCGGAGATCTCGGTGCCGTCGTCCTCGACGGTACTGCGGATGACCAGCCGCTCGGCGGACTCGCCCTCGTTGAAGGGTTTCGTCGGCACGATCACCGGCTGCGGTACGGGTTCCCAGCGCAGGTAGGTGACGGCCGGGGTCACCAGGTCCTCGGGGACGGCCGCGGTGTGGTCGAGTCCGTTGCCCGCGAGGTCGGCGACCCTGGCCCGGAGCCGGTAGGTATGGCCGTAGCGCAGCGCCGGCAGGCTGCCGGGCCGGGCGGTGAACCTGGTCTCCAGCGGGATGTCCGCGGAGACCGGCGGGTCGGCCGCCTCCGGCTGGTCCCGCAGGCCGATCGTCTTGCCGGGGCGTGGTGCGACCAGGCTCCAGCCCTCCCAGCCGAACAGGGCCTGGTGGCCGTAGATCTCGTCGGCGTCCGGCGCGGTCGCGGTCACCGCGCTGGCTTTGACGTGGCCTTCGTCCGGTTCGACGGTGAGCGCGACGGGCGGCTCACCGGGGTGGCGGACGGTGTAGACGCCCTGCCGCCGGCACAGGGAGTGCCAGCGGTCGACCTCTCCGGCGGGGGACGCGACGCCGACGTCGATCCGGTAGCCCCGGACCAGGTCCTCGGCGTGCAGTTCCGCGTCCACGGCGGCGGCGCCGCGTTGTCCGTCCGCGCCGATCCGGTCTGCCAGCCTGCGGTCACCGGCCCTGCACAGCACGGTGAGTCCACCGCCGCGAGCCGCCGGGGTGCCCGTGCCGACCTGTTTGCGCGCGGGCTCCTGGTCGCTGACGTCGCCCTGCCGCAGCGCCTTGATCGCCCTGGCGTAGTCGACGTACTTGAGGGCGGAGCCGTCGAGGTCGAGGTCGGTCACCTGCCAGGCGTCCGAGCCGAGGTTGAGCACCCCGGTGCGGAGGGTGTCCTCGTCGGCGGGCAGCGGCTCGAACCTGCTGCCGGGCACGTACCGCACCCTGGTCCGCGGACGCAGTCCGGGGGCGTTCAGCGTGTGGTGGTCGGGGTGGGTGTCGAAACCGACCTGGAGCGACCGCCCGTCCGCCAGCGCGTCGGGCACGCTGCACACGAGGTCGACGACCAGGCCGAACCGGCGCTGCAGTTCGGGATAGTCACCGAGCAGGCCGCAGGCCTGGTGGAAGTCGATGCGGTGGGCCTCGGGCGCGGCCGGGGCCGCGGTCCGCTCGCCCGGCGCGGACCGCCGGTCGAAGAAGCGGTGGGCCTCGGCGAAGGCGAAGGGCTTGGCCAGCGGCTCGTACGCCGGGTTGCCGTCGCGGTGCATCACCCGCGGGGTGAGCGCGTCGGGTCCGGGGTCCGCCGCCACCCGCGGACCTCCGCCGCCTCCGCCTCCGTCGCCGGCGGGACCGAGGAGTTCGTCGAGCTGCTCGTACATCGGCCGCGGGTCGGCCGCGAAGTCCTGCACCTCCTCGCCGATCAGCAGGCCGGCCAGGTGGGCGGACGGGAACCGCCAGCCCTGGTGGACGTCGGGGTCGGGGGCGGGCGGCTCGCACTCCCGCGCTTCGCGCAGGGCAGCCTCCACACCGATGCGCCGGGAGGTCATCTCGACCCCCACCTCCCGGTACAGGGCGGTGACATGCTCGTGCACGGCCGAACCCGGGTAGGAGCGGAGCGTCCTGCGGACCGGGGCGACGGCCCCGGCCTGCAGCCGCCTCGGCTGCCGCACCGGGGTGCCGGCGCGGAACAGACTCGTCCAGTCGTCGCTGTCGGCCGACGGGTAGCGGTCGTCCGGGGTGAGAGAGGTGACGGTGGCGACGACCGTGTCCCCGTCCAGGACGTTCAGCGCCAGACTCGGCGTCAGGCCCCGCAGGGTCCGCGGCCAGTCGGTCAGCCCGGCGTAGCCGTCGAGCCGGTCCGACCCCGTCAGCACCGGGGTGATCAGGACCGAGAACCGGATGCGGTCCCGGCCGGCGGCGTCCTTGCCGACCACTCCGTCCGGCAGGACGGTCCAGCGCAGTGTGCGCGTCCCGGTCATCCGGTCACCCCCGCGAAAGCCGTGCAGTACTCGAACGCCGGATCGCGTTCCGCTCCGGTCACCGGATCGGGATACGGCGACATCAGGTCGGCGAACGTCGGCGGCACGACGGCCGGCTCGGCGGCGAGCGGCGGCGGGGACGCCGTACCGGCTCCCGAGCCCGCGAACCGCTTCTCGCAGGAAATCTCCACCGACTCGGAGAAGAAACCGATCTCGATGCTGATGGTGAGGGTGGCCCGGCCGACGGCGTAGCCCTGGTCGTAGCCGATCTCCATGTACAGCTCGATCGAGGCGGACACGATCCCGAGGACGTCCACCTCGCCGCGGGCCCGGAGATAGCCGACCAGCTTGACGTCCTTGCCGGCCTCCAGGCGGAAGTACACCCCGGCCATCACCGACAGGCTGCCACTGGCCACGCCGAAGTCGAGGGAGACCGCCGCGCCGAACTCCAGCGCCGCGTCCAGGACGACGATCCCCTTCGGAGACAGCACGATCCCGAAGTACCCGCCGCCGCCCAGCATCGAGACGGTCAGCCTGAAGGGTGCCTCCCGGCGGCAGAAGGCGAACCCCACCTCCAGTGAACCGCCGAGGAACGGCACCTGGAGAGAGGCGTTCAGCGCGATGTTCTCCAGGCTGAACACACCGACGGCGGCGCTCGGCAGCGGCATGGAGTAGGTGGCGGTGATACCCGCGGCCGTCACGTCGACCGACGGCGGGTCGCTGAACCCGTCCAGCGGGATCAGCTCGCGCAGGGTCTCCACGAAGGACAGCTCGTTGACGAATCTGACCCCGCCGAACTTCACCTCGATGTCCGGCTTCCGGCCGGCCCTCATGCTGAACCGGATCCGCTCGAAGTGCAGCTCCAGCCCCTGGAGGACACCGGGCACCAGCAGCAGCTCGAAGTCGGACAGTGTGCAGGTCACCTCGGCGCCCTGGGGCACGTCCGGACGCAGCGCGCCCCGCTTGTCCACCACCAGGGTCAGATGCCCGGCTCGGCCGTTGCGGAGCCGGAAGACCGGGGCTTTGGGCGGGGGCGGCCAGTCGTTCAGCTCGGGGGCCCATTCCATGCGGGCGTTGACCACGTCGGGCAGCTTGGCGCCGAGCGCGGCAAGTTCCACGGCCTGCTTGAGCGCCAGTGCGCCGCCCACCGCGTCCTCCCAGGTCGCCACCTGCTGCCGCACCCGCTCCAGTACGCCCCGGACACCCGGGTCCGCCTCGGCGGGCAGATGGTCGAGCAGCGTGGTCAGCGCCGCCGAAATCGCCTCGAACGCATTTTCCACGTCCGCCAGAGCCGGTGCCCCCTCGTCGCCCTTGAGCTGTCCGGCGATGAACGCCACCAGCGTCTCGGCGAAGATCGCTGCCGCGTCGGTGGTCCTGATCACCAGGTCGGCGATCTCCGGGAACAGCCCCTCCAGCGCGGCGGTGAGCCCGCGGGTGCGGCGCAGATCGCCCAGGAAGCCGGTCACCGCGTCGACCGTCTCGGTGAAGAAGTTGGGTGCCTGGAGATTGTCCAGGCTCAGACCCGTCGCCTCCAGCAGCTCCTCCAGCCGGATGATGCCGAAGAGCTTGGCGTCCTCGCCGAAGAACCCACCGAAGAACGCCTTCGGGTCGAACCCGCCCTGCGCGATCGTCGCCCAGTCGAACTTGTCGACGTCCAGCGGGAGGGGACCGGCCCGGCCGGCCGGCCGGGTCCGCTCGGGTGCCGCGACCGGCCCGGTCAGCCGGGAGACCCCGGCCACGGTGAAGCTCGGTGTCACGAGCGCACCGGACTTCTCGCCGCCCTGGTGGAAGTTCATCGGCACGGTGTCGACCAGCTCCACGAACAGCTCACCGCGGTTGCCGTCACCGTCGATGCCATGCCGCGCGTACGGGGACGGGTAGCGCACCGGCACCGGCCCGACGATGCCGCTCGCGCTGAGGCGGCCGACCTGCGGCAGCTCGGCCCGCGCCCAGCGCAGCCGGGGCACGAACCGGGGGTCGGTGTCGCTGTTCCTGCCCTGGAGCGCCTCGGTGGTCTCCATACCCCACACCACGTCGGTGACGTTCAGCGCGGTGTCGCCCGGCACCGTGCTCGGCGCCAGTGCCACCGACTGACCGCGCAGTTCGGCGGCCACCCGCGCGACCGGGGCGCCCGGATCCGGTGGCTGCGAGGTGGGGCCGCCGTCCTGCTCGTTGTACTGCTGGATGACGGTGCTCAGGTCGGCCGGGACCTCGTGCGCGGTCTTCCCCAGGAACAGCAGCGGCATCCGGAACTCCAGCAGCCGCCCGTCCCGGTCCAGCGCGCTGACCCCGAACCGGAAGGCGTCGCGCGGCTCGGCCGGGTTCTTTCCGCTCGGTACCGGGAAGAACGCGTGGCCGTGCGGCAGGACGCCGTCCAGGTTGACCGGATCGGCAAGCTCCGGGGTCACCGCGGTGAGCAACTGCACGCTGGTGAACGGGAACAGCAGATCCAGCCGCTCCTGCGGCGGGGCGCCGCCGCCGAGCACCTCGTCCTCGTAGTCGATGACCGGCTCGCGCACCACGACGAACATCCGCTGGCGCAAGTACGCCCCGCTGTCCGGGCGGTCGTGGTCGAACGCACGCTCAGTGATCTTGACCAGCTCGGCCCGGTGCCCGAACGGGCACAGCAGCCCGGCGTACATCACGCGCACGTAGTGGTCCCGGCCCTGGGCCGCGCGGTGCCGCCACTGGGTGACGTCCAGCCCTGCCGGTGGCACCGGCCACCGGCCGTTCGAGTCCAGCCAGCCGCCGAGGCTGGACAGGGTCAGATTCCGCACGTCCAGGGGTGCGGGGTCCTTATCACCGGTGAGGGTGTGGTTCGAGGTCAGATGCGTGAGCTGATGCCGGTCCCGGGAGTCCAGCGCCATCCGGAACTCGTACTGACGCGGATCCGGCAGCTCGACCTCCGGCGGGGCGAAGCCGGGTTCCCGGGTCCACACCACCCGCGCGGTCTCGTGGCGCAGACTGGTGTGCCACAGCGGAACCCGGTCCTGCGGCTGCGGCGCGGGCGGCTCGGTGGTGTGCGTCCACCGCGCGTCCTCGGTGGGAGAGAGCAGCAGCCGGTAGGGCAACTCGATACCGGTGCGGAGGTCGGCCGGGTCGGCGAGCGGGTTCTCGGGGACCGGCTTCGGGTCGGACCCGGCAGCGGCCGACGGGGAACCGGCCGACGGGGAACCGGCCACCGGCGAGGCGGTGGCCGTGCCGGCGAGAGACGCGGAGGTGGCGGCCCGCCTGCCGAGGACGGCCCCGAGCGCCGTCCTCTCGCCGTACCGGGCACTGAGTTCGGCCAGTGCGCGCACCGCCCGCAGCACGGACAGGGCGTCGCGATCCGCGACCGCCTCCCCCAACAGCGCGGCGGCGGAGGGCACGAGCCGCGCTCGGGCGGCGTCGACCACGCGCAGCGGCAGGGTCCGCATGGCGGTCAGCAGCCCGGTGGACGAGTACTCGATGACGTCCTGCTCGCCTACCGCGAACACCAGCGCGCTGCGCCCGCCGATCCGCGCCGGCACCGGCGGCGGCTCATGGGGCTCGCCCGTTCCCGGCTCGCCCGCCGCGGGCAGTTCGTCCCCCGCGCTCTCGAAGTACGCCCGTTCGGTGAGGTGCTGGGGTCCCAGGGTCACGATCAGCCGGCCCTCGACGGCCGGGTCGTCGCGGAGCAGGGTGCGCCGGCCGAGCACCGGGTCCCTGAGCCGCAGCCCGACGAAGCTGATGTGCAGATCCAGGAGGTCTTCTTTGCGCAGCAGCCTGACGGGGGCCGGAAGTGGATTCGTAGAGGTCACCGGGGCTCCTTGCCTCGCATCAAGCGCTCACTCAATTACAGAGAGTAGCGAAGATGGCGCTGCGGAGGTTCCTTCGCAAGGGTGGTTTGCCGCACCCTCCGTTGACGCTCCGGAAGCGAGGTCGCGACCATGGCGGTACGCGCGCCGCGCACCGTCCGGATACGCGAGAACGCCGGACGGGCTGTGGAGTTCAGCCCGTCCGGCGTCCGAGGGCGGTCGTCAGACCAGGTTGACGGAGCGGGCGGAGGTCGCCCCGATCTCCGCCGCTACCTCGCTCAGCACCGCGGGGCCCACCGTGTCGTCGACGGTGAGCACGGCGAGCGCCTCGCCGCCGACCGCCGCGCGGGCGACCTGCATGCCGGCGATGTTGAGACCGGCCTCGCCGAGGATGCGGCCGACGGTGCCGACCACACCGGGGCGGTCCTCGTAGCGCAGGACGACCATGTGGTCGGTGAGCGCGAGGTCGATGTCGTACTCGCCGACGGCGACCAGCTTCTGCAGGTGCTTCGGGCCGGCCAGGGTGCCGGAGACCGACACCTCCTCGCCGCTGGAGAGGGTGCCGCGCACGGTGACCACGTTGCGGTGCTCGGCCGACTCGGAGCTGGTCGTCAGCCGCACCTCGACGCCGCGCTCCTGGGCGAAGAGCGGGGCGTTGACGTAGGAGACGGTCTCCTCGACGACGTCCTCGAAGACGCCCTTGAGCGCGGAGAGCTCCAGCACCTTCACGTCGTGCTGGGTGATCTCGCCGTAGACCTCGACGTCGAGGCGGACGGCGACCTCACCGGCGAGCGCGGTGAAGATGCGGCCGAGGCGCTCGGCGAGCGGCAGGCCGGGCTTGACGTCCTCGGCGATGACCCCGCCCTGGACGTTGACCGCGTCGGGGACCAGTTCACCGGCGAGGGCGAGGCGGACCGACCTGGCGACGGCGATGCCCGCCTTCTCCTGCGCCTCGTCGGTGGAGGCACCGAGGTGCGGGGTGGCGACGACCTGGTCGAACTCGAACAGCGGCGAGTCCGTGCAGGGCTCCTTGGCGTACACGTCGAGGCCGGCGCCGGCGACGCGGCCCTCCTTGAGCGCCGAGTACAGCGCCTCCTCGTCGACGATGCCGCCGCGCGCGGCGTTGACGATGCGGACGCTCGGCTTGACCTTGCGCAGCGCCTCGTCGCCGATCAGACCGAGGGTCTCGGGGGTCTTGGGCAGGTGGACGGTGATGAAGTCGGAGACCTCGAGCAGCTCGTCCAGGGAGAGCACCTTGACGCCCATCTGGGCGGCCCGCGCGGGCTGCACGTAGGGGTCGTAGGCGACGACCTTCATGCCGAAGGCGGACATGCGCTGCGCGACGAGGGCGCCGATGCGGCCCAGGCCCACCACGCCGAGGGTCTTCTCGGCCAGCTCGACACCGGTGTACTTGCTCCGCTTCCACTCGCCGTTCTTCAGCGCGGCGTTGGCCTGCGGGATGTTGCGGGCGGTGGCGACGATCAGACCGCAGGCCAGTTCGGCGGCGGTCACGATGTTGGAGGTCGGGGCGTTGACGACCATCACGCCGGCCTTGGTGGCGGCGGAGACGTCGACGTTGTCCAGACCGACGCCGGCCCGCGCGACGACCTTGAGCCGGCCCGCGGCGGCGATGGCCTCGGCGTCGACCTTGGTGGCGGAGCGGACCAGGATCGCGTCCACGTCGGCGAGGGCGGGCAGCAGCTCGGCCCGGTCCGCGCCGTTGCAGTGGCGGATCTCGAAGTCGGGGCCAAGCGCGTCCACGGTCGCGGGCGACAGCTCTTCAGCGATGAGTACGACAGGTTTCGAGCTCACGTGAGTCCTCACAGGTCCAATGCGGACGGCCGTCCCGACGGCCGCAGGCGGTGGAGGTTGGCTACCGCGTGGAAGACGCACGACACTGTGGGCCTGACGCGTATGTAGTCCCGCAGTGTAGTGGCGCGACCCAGGTCGTCTTGCGCCTCTGCGGAAGGATCACCCGTCCGTGGCCGGACGGGATGGACAACGCCGCACCCACGACGTTACCCGGGGTTCGCCGAAGGGGCCGGAGCGGGTTGCTCCGGCCCCTCGGGCGGGCGGCTTACGCCTCCTCGTCGACCCAGCTCATGAGCTTGCGCAGCTCCTTGCCGGTGGTCTCCAGCAGGTGCTCGGAGTCCTGCTTCTTGTACTCGTTGTACTTCTTCAGACCGCCGTGGTACTCGTCCATCCAGTTCTTGGCGAAGGTGCCGTCCTGGATCTCGGCGAGGACCTTCTTCATCTCGGCCTTGGTGGCGTCGGTGATGATCCGCGGGCCGGTGACGTAGTCGCCCCACTCGGCGGTCTCGGAGATCGACCAGCGCATCTTCTCCAGGCCGCCCTCGTACATGAGGTCCACGATCAGCTTCAGCTCGTGCAGGCACTCGAAGTAGGCGATCTCCGGCTGGTAGCCGGCCTCGGTCAGCGTCTCGAAGCCCGCCTTGACCAGGGCCGCGGTGCCACCGCAGAGGACGGCCTGCTCGCCGAAGAGGTCGGTCTCGGTCTCCTCGGTGAAGGTCGTCTTGATGACGCCGGCGCGGGTGCCGCCGATGCCCTTGGCGTACGACAGGGCCAGCTCGAAGGCGTTGCCGGTGGCGTCCTGCTCGACGGCGGCGATACAGGGAACGCCGCGGCCCTCCTCGTACTGGCGGCGCACCAGGTGGCCCGGACCCTTCGGGGCGACCATGCAGACGTCCACGCCGGCCGGCGGCTTGATGAAGCCGTAGCGGATGTTCAGGCCGTGGCCGAAGAACAGGGCGTCGCCGTCCTTCAGGTTGTCCTTGATGTGCTCCTCGTAGACCTGGCCCTGGATCGGGTCCGGGACGAGGATCATGATGACGTCGGCCTCGGCGGCGGCCTCGGCGGGGCTCACCACGCGCAGGCCCTGCTCCTCGGCCTTGGCCTTGGACTTGGAGCCCTCGTGCAGACCGACGCGCACGTCGACGCCGGAGTCGCGCAGCGACAGGGCGTGGGCGTGGCCCTGGCTGCCGTAACCGATGACCGCGACCTTGCGGCCCTGGATGATGGACAGGTCGGCGTCGGCGTCGTAGAACAGCTCGGCCACTTTGGGTTCACTCCTTGTGTGCGGGTGTCGCGTCCCACCGTATGCCGGTGGGGGGACGGGAAGTTTCGGGGTCTCGGCATACGGGCGGCCGCCGGATCGGGGCCGGCCGCCCGGTTTTCCTGGTGTCCTACGCGGAACGGTCGAGCGCGCGCAGCGAGCGGTCCGTGATCGAACGGGCACCGCGGCCGATGGCGATCGTGCCGGACTGGACCAGCTCCTTGATGCCGTACGGTTCCAGCATCTTGAGCATGGCGGAGAGCTTGTCGCCCGAGCCGGTGGCCTCGATCGTCACGGCCTCCGGGGAGACGTCGACGGTCTTGGCGCGGAAGAGCTGGACGATCTCGACGATCTGGGAGCGCGTCTCGTTGTCGGCGCGCACCTTCACCAGGACGAGTTCGCGCTGGACGGCGTGGTCCGGCTCCAGCTCGACGATCTTCAGCACCTCGACCAGCTTGTTGAGCTGCTTGGTGACCTGCTCCAGCGGCAGTTCCTCCACCCCCACGACGATGGTGATGCGGGAGATGTCGGGATGCTCGGTGACGCCGACGGCGAGCGAGTCGATGTTGAAGCCGCGGCGGGAGAAGAGGGCGGCGATCCGGGCCAGGATGCCCGGCTTGTTCTCCACCAGGACGGAGAGCGTGTGCTTGGACATGGGCTGCTTCCTTTACGGCTCTCAGTCGTCTTCGTTGTCGTCGAAGTCGGGGCGGACGTCCCGCGCGGCCATGATCTCGTCGTTGGAGGTGCCGGCGGCGACCATCGGCCAGACCATCGCGTCCTCGTGGACGATGAAGTCCACGACGACCGGCCGGTCGTTGACGGAGTTCGCCTCCTCGATGACCTTGTCGAGGTCGGCCGGGTCCTCGCAGCGGATGGCGTAGCAGCCCATGGCCTCCGACAGCTTGACGAAGTCGGGGACGCGGGTGCCGCGGGCCGCCCGGCCGGCGTCGTCGGGGCCGGAGTGCAGCACCGTGTTGGAGTACCGCTGGTTGTAGAAGAGGGTCTGCCACTGGCGGACCATCCCGAGGGCGCCGTTGTTGATGATGGCGACCTTGATCGGGATGTTGTTCAGGGCGGCGGTGGTCAGCTCCTGGTTGGTCATCTGGAAGCAGCCGTCGCCGTCGATGGCCCAGACGGTCTTCGACGGGGCCCCCGCCTTGGCGCCCAGGGCGGCCGGGACGGCGTAGCCCATGGTTCCGGCGCCGCCGGAGTTGAGCCAGGTGGCGGGCTTGTCGTACTGGATGAAGTGCGCGGCCCACATCTGGTGCTGGCCGACGCCCGCCGTGAAGACCGTGTCCTCGGGGGCGAGCTGTCCGATGCGCTCGATGACCTGCTGCGGGGAGAGCGAGCCGTCGTCGGGCTGCTCGTAGCCGAGCGGGTAGGTCTCGCGCCAGCGGTTCAGGTCCTTCCACCAGGCCGCGTAGTCGCCCCGCTGGCCCTCGCTGTGCTCCTTCTGCACGGCCTGCACCAGGTCGGCGAGGACCTCGCGGGCGTCGCCCACGATCGGCACGTCGGCCTCGCGGTTCTTGCCGATCTCCGCCGGGTCGATGTCGGCGTGCACGATCCTGGCGTGCGGGGCGAAGCTGTCCAGCTTGCCGGTGACGCGGTCGTCGAAGCGGGCGCCGAGGGCGACGATCAGGTCGGCCTTCTGCAGCGCGGTGACGGCGGCGACGGAGCCGTGCATGCCCGGCATCCCCAGGTGCTGGGGGTGGCTGTCGGGGAAGGCGCCCAGCGCCATCAGGGTGGTGGTGACGGGCGCGCCGGTCAGCTCGGCGAGGACCTTCAGCTCGGCGGTGGCGCCGGCCTTGAGGACGCCGCCGCCGACGTAGAGGACCGGCCGCTGGGCGGCGGTGATCAGCTTGGCGGCCTCGCGGATCTGCTTGGCGTGCGGCTTGGTCACCGGGCGGTAGCCGGGCAGGTCCATGACGGGCGGCCAGGAGAAGGTCGTCTTCGCCTGGAGGGCGTCCTTGGCGATGTCGACCAGGACCGGGCCGGGGCGGCCGGTGGAGGCGATGTGGAACGCCTGCGCGATCACCCGCGGGATGTCGTCGGCCTTGGTGACCAGGAAGTTGTGCTTGGTGATCGGCATGCTGATGCCGACGATGTCCGCCTCCTGGAAGGCGTCCGTGCCGATCGCCTTGGAGGCGACCTGGCCGGTGATCGCGACCATCGGCACGGAGTCCATGTGGGCGTCGGCGAGCGGTGTGACCAGGTTGGTCGCGCCGGGCCCGGAGGTCGCCATGCAGACCCCGACCTTGCCGGTGGCCAGCGCGTAGCCCTCGGCCGCGTGGCCGGCGCCCTGCTCGTGCCGGACCAGGATGTGGCGGACGCGGGTGGAGTCCATCAGCGGGTCGTACGCCGGGAGGATGCAGCCACCGGGAATGCCGAATACCGTGTCGGCGCCGACCTCCTCGAGAGAGCGGATGAGGGACTGCGCGCCCGTGACGTGCTCGGGGGCGGACTGCTGTCCTCCGGAACGGGGCCGCGGCTGCGGGTGAGGGGCCCCGGTGGCCTGCTCGGTCATCGGCATTCTCTTCTCGATGCTGAGGGTGTGAAGCTGAGGGTTTTGAGCTGAGGGTGTGCGGCTGAGAGGTGGAGCTGCGGTTTCAGTGGGTTTCGCGCGGTGTGTGAGCATCGTGCGACAGGTGCCTGTGCAACAAAAAACCCCTCGTGCCAAAAGGCAAGCGAGGGGAGCGCGCCGGGTGTGGGTCGCTGGGAGTTCCGGGTTGTCCGGACGTCACCAGCTTCAGCCGACGCGCTTTCCAAGTACGAGAATTCGGGTGCGCATGGCACTGACCCTCCCCCCGGCACGCACCCACTGTCAAGTGGGTGGGACGGGAGTCTCATTATGTGAGCGCAGTGTCGTGCCGCCGCCGAAAGCCATCGGCATCGGGGCGGGCACACCGGTGCCGACACCGCTGGCGAGGCCCCCCGCGACGCCCCCGCCGACCCCGCCGACCCCGCTGTTGACCGCACCGTTGACCCCGGCGTTGACACCTGTGGGAACGCCGCTCGCCAGGCCGCCGGAGGCCGCGACGGGGTAGCCGCCGGAGCCGCCCGCGAAGGCGGGCTCGGCCGGTCCGCGCGGCACCTCGTAGCGGCCGGTGCCGAGCACCCGGCGCAGCCGGTGCTCGTCCAGCGGGCCGGAGAACGCCATGCCCTGCCCGTGCGTACAGCCCATCGCGCGCAGGGCGACGACCTGCTCGGGCAGGTCCACCCCGTCGGCCACGGACTTCAGGCCGAGGTCGGCGGCGATCCGGAGCAGCCCACTGGTGATCTTGTGCAGCCGGGCGGACTCGACGACCCCCTCGACCAGCCCGCGGTCGAGCTTGAGGACGTCGACCGGGAGCCTGCGCAGGGCCGTGAGAGCCGCGTAGCCGCTGCCGAAGCCGTCGAGCGCGATGTGCACGCCGGCCCGCCTGAGCGCGTTCAGCCGGCGCTCCAGCTCGTCCATGCCGAGCCGGGGGTCGAGGTCGGACACCTCTATCACCAGGGAGCCGGGCGGCAGGCAGTGCCGGGTCAGCAGCGCCTCCACCGAGCTGAACGGCATCGAGCGGTCCAGCAGGCGGCGGGCGCCGATCCGGACGGCGACGGGGGCGCCCAGGCCGGTCGCCGCCCGCTCGGCGGCCTGCTCGACCGCTTCCTGGAGCACCCAGCGGTCGAGTTCGGCGGTCTTGTCCCCGTCCTCGGCCACCCGCACGAACTCGGCCGGGGTGAAGAGCACCCCCTGGGAGGAGCGCCAGCGCGCCTGGGCACTGACCGCCGTGATCCGGCCGTCCTCCAGGCACACCACGGGCTGGTGCAGCAGCGCGAACTCGCCGTCGTGCAGCGCGGCCCGCAGACGCGTGGCCAGCTCGGCCTTGCGTACGACGTCCTGCTGCATCTGCGGCTTGTACAGCTCGACGCGGCCCTTGCCGCCCGCCTTGGCGCGGTACATCGCGAGGTCGGCGTTGCGCAGCAGTTCACCCGCGCCGAGGCCGGGTTCGGCGAAGGCGACGCCGATGGAGGCGTTGACCCGGACGTCGTTGCCGTCGATGAGGTAGGGCTGGGACAGCGTCAGCCGGAGGCGGTCGGCCAGCTCCACGATGTGCCGTTCCCGGGCGGTGCGGTCGCGGGTGCCGTCGCCGACGATCAGCGCCGCGAACTCGTCGCCGCCGAGCCGGGAGGCGGTGTCGCCCTGGCGGACCGCCTCGTGGAGCCGGCGGGCGGCGTGGATCAGCAGTTCGTCCCCGGCCTGGTGCCCGATGGTGTCGTTGACGGCCTTGAAGCCGTCGAGGTCGATGAAGAGGACCGCGGTGCCGCGCAGGGCGGCGCCCCGGTCGGAGGCGCGGCGGCCGGACAGGGCCTGCTGGACGCGCTTGGTGAACAGGGCTCGGTTGGGCAGGTCGGTGAGCGGGTCGTGTTCGGCGTTGTGCTGGAGCTGTGCCTGGAGGCGGACTCGCTCGGTGACGTCCCGGCTGTTGAAGATGAGGCCGCCGTGGTGGCGGTTGACGGTGGACTCGACGTTGAGCCAGCCGTCGTCGCCGGAGCGGAAGCGGCACTCGATGCGGGTGGTGGGTTCCTCGCCGGGGGTGGCGGCGAGGAAGCGGCGCACCTCGTGCACCACGCAGCCCAGGTCCTCCGGGTGGATGAGGCCGGCCAGTTCGCTGCCGACGAGGTCCTCGGCGGAGCGTCCGTAGACCCCGGCGGCGGCCGGGGAGACGTAGCGCAGGATGCCGTTGGGCGCGGCGATCATGATGACGTCGCTGGAGCCCTGCACCAGGGAGCGGAAGTGGTTCTCCTTCTGCGCCAGTTCCTGGGTGAGGGTGATGTTGTCGAGCAGCATGATGCCCTGGCGCACGACGAGCGCCAGCACGACCGTGCCGCCGGTCAGCAGCACCACGCGGTCGACGCTGCGGCCGTTGAGGACGTTGTAGAGGATGCCCAGGGTGCAGACGGCGGCGGCGAGGTAGGGCGTGAGCGCGCCCAGCGAACCGGCGATGGGCCGGGCGGCCGGGTAGCGGCCCGGCTCGTCGCCCGGCGCGGACGGCACCGGCTGGCGGGCGGCGGCGCCGCGCTGTCCGGGTACGTGCTCGTGCACCACGCGGGTGTGTCCGCCGGGTCCGGCGGCGGGCCCGGCGGTGTCCTGCCGCGCGCCGGCCCGGCGCGCGGCCCACGGCGCGTACGCCAGCAGCAGCGAGCCGGCGAACCAGCCGGCGTCCAGGAGCTGTCCGGAGCGGTAGTCGTGGTGCAGCAGCGGCGAGGTGAACAGGGCGTCGCACATCACGGTCAGCGCGAGCGCGCCGATCGCGGTGTTCACCGCGGAGCGGTACACGGGGGTGCGCCGGAAGTGCAGCGCGAGCACGATGCTGACCAGCGCGATGTCGAGCAGCGGATAGGCGAGCGACAGCGCGGTGTGCGCCACGCTCGACCCGTCGACCTTGGCGGCCTGGGCGAGCGCCAGGCTCCAGGCCAGCGTCAGCAGCGAACCGCCGATCAGCCAGGCGTCCAGGCCGAGGCAGACCCAGCCCGCCCGGGTCACCGGCCGTTTGGCGAAGACCAGCAGGCCCACGATGGCCGGCGGCGCGAAGCACAGGAAGAACAGGTCCGCGTAGCTGGGGCTGGGTACGGGCTGCTCCAGCACGACCTCGTACCACCCCCAGACGATGTTGCCCAGGGCCGCCATCGCCGAGGAGACGGCGAAGAGCAGCCAGGCCGGCCGGAAGCAGACCCGGCGGCTGCGCGCGTAGAGGAAGCAGGAGACGGCGGCGGCCCCGGCCGCGGCGCCCAGCCCGAAGTCACCCATGACGGTGGCCAGACGGGGAGAGCCCCAGCCGAGCGCGGACCCGATGCCGTATCCCGCGCAGAGCAGGATCAGCGTCAACTGCCGGGCCAGGCCCGATCCGCCGGCCCCGGCCGGCGGACGGAGCGGCAGCGGCCCCGGCGCGGACCGGGTGCGCGGTGCTCCGTCGAGCGCGGGTGCGGAAGGCGGTGGCGAGGTCACCGGAGCCTCCCCGTCCACGCGGTGCCCGTCGCCCGCGAGGCCGCGGGCGCTGGATGGGCATGGCCCCGGCGGCTGCCGCCGTGCCTGCGCTGGTGCGGGCCGTGACGGTGGTTGCCGTGGTGATGATGGCCGTGGTGATGGTGGCCCTGGTGGTGCTGGCCGCCTCGGTGGCCGTGCTGACCGCGTCCGCGTGCGGCCCGGCACCAGGGCCGCCGCAGGCGGCTCCGCCGCGTCGGATCGTTCGTCCAAAGGCCGTGCATCGCCCGTCGCCCCCCTCGCAGTCTCCATGTCCGTCCCCGGCGCCGAAGTGTGCGCGGCGCTGCCCCTGTCGGGACGATACACCAGTCTCGTCACTCAGGGACATACCTTCTCTACGCTCCGTAACGATCAGTGGATATGCCGGTACCCACTGCGCCCGGAAGGTCGCGGAGGGTACCTGAAACG
This sequence comes from Streptomyces ziwulingensis, assembly GCF_039542605.1. Lineage (NCBI taxonomy): Bacteria > Bacillati > Actinomycetota > Actinomycetes > Kitasatosporales > Streptomycetaceae > Streptomyces > Streptomyces ziwulingensis. The sequence continues at coordinate 59,526 of NZ_BAABIG010000072.1, read as the reverse complement.
GATCTGGCGGTTGTCGCGGCGCGTGCGCCGGTCGTACGGATCATGCTTCCGGAACGCGGCGCGTGCGCCGGTCGTCCGGCCCGCGTTCGCCTCGGATGCCGATCACGCGCGGGGAGTGGTTCCTGTCGTCAGGATCACGTTGCGCAGCGGCTCCCGGTTCACGAAACGCGTCAACTGGTCGGTCAGCAGCCGCTTGGCGCGCGGCAGGAAGGCGGAGGTCGGTCCGCCGACGTGCGGGCTGATCAGTACCCCTGGCGCCCGCCACAGCGGGTGGTCCGCGGGCAGCGGCTCGGGGTCGGTGACGTCGAGGGCCGCGGTGAGGCGGCCGGTCGCCAGCTCGGCGAGCAGCGCCCCGGTGTCGACCACCGGCCCGCGGGCCACGTTGACCAGCAGGGCGCCGTCCTTCATGCGGGCCAGGAAGTCGGCGCCGACCAGGCCGCGGGTGGTCTCGGTGAGCGGTGTGGAGACCACGACGACGTCGGCCTCCGGGAGCAGTCCGGGCAGTTCGGTGAGCGGATGCACCGGCCCGCGTGCGGAGGTGCGAGCGGAGCGCGCGACGCGCGCCACCCGCGCCACCTCGAAGGGTACGAGCCGGTCCTCGATGGCGGCGCCGATCGAGCCGTACCCCACGACGAGCACGTTCCGGTCGGCCAGCGCGGGCCGGAAACCGCCGCGCCACTCGCCCCGGTCCTGGGCCCGCACGAAGTCGGGGACGCCGCGCAGGGAGGCCAGTATCAGCGTCAGGGCCAGCTCCGCGGTGCTGGCCTCGTGCACCCCGCGGGCGTTGCAGAGCCGCACGCCGGCGGGCAGGTCCCGCAGCCCCGGCTCCACGCTGTCGACGCCTGCCGACAGAGTCTGGACGACCTGGACCGAGCGCATCGACGCCAGCGGGCGTACGCCGATCCCGGCGGGCTTCATGTAGGGAACGACGTAGTAGGCGCAGTCGGCGGGGTCCGCGGGGAAGTCCTCGGCGCCGTCCCAGAAGCGGTACGCGGGGCCCTCGGGGAGGCCCGTCAGCTCGTCCGGCGGGATGGGCAGCCATACGTCAGCAGTCATGGTCAGGAGGCTATGTCAGGAGGTCGCGGCGGCAGAGGTTAGGTTTGGGGTGGCCTAACGAGGGAGGGTCACGCACAGGTGGAGCGCAGGACGATCGGCGCGGCGGCACTCACGGTGGGGGCCGTCGGACTGGGGTGCATGCCGATGAGCTGGGCGTACAGCGCGTCCCGGCAGCGGGGTGACGCCTCGCTCAGGGCGGTGCACCGGGCGCTCGACCTGGGCTGTTCCCTGCTGGACACCGCCGACATGTACGGCCCGTTCACCAACGAGCTGCTGCTGGGGCGGGTGTTGCGGGAGCGGCGGCCGGACGCCTTCGTGTCGACGAAGGTGGGGCTGCTCGTCGGTGACCAGCACGTCGTGGCCAACGGCCGCCCCGGATATGTCCGCCGGGCCTGCGACGCCTCGCTGCGCCGGCTGCAGACGGACGTCATCGACCTCTACCAGTTGCACCGCGCCGACCCGGAGATCCCCGTCGAGGAGACCTGGGGGGCGATGGCCGATCTGGTGCGGGCCGGGAAGGTGCGGGCGCTCGGGCTGAGCGCGGTGGGCGCGCGCTCCGCGCGGCGGTCCGGGGCGAAACTGCACGACGCCACGATCCGGCAGCTCGCGCGGGTGCAGCAGGTCTTCCCGGTGAGTGCGGTGGAGGCGGAGCTGTCGGTGTGGTCACCGGACGCGCTGGAGTCGCTGCTGCCGTGGTGCGCGGCGCGCGGGATCGGATTCCTCGCCGCGATGCCGCTCGGCAGCGGGTTCCTCACCGGCACGCTGACGCCGGGCGAGGGCTTCGAACCGGACGACCTGCGGGCCCGGCATCCGCGCTTCACCGCCGAGATGATGGCCGCCAACCAGCCGATAGTGGTGGGCCTGCGCCGGGTCGCGGCCCGGTACGGCGAGGCGGTCACGCCCGCGCAGGTGGCGCTGGCCTGGGTGCTGGCGCAGGGCCGCCACGTGGTTCCGGTGCCGGGCACCAAGCAGGAGCACTGGGTCGAGGAGAACGCCGCCGCGGCCGGGCTGCGGCTGACGCCGGCGGACCTCGCGGAGGTGGGCGCGCTGCCGCGGGCGCTCGGTTCCTGGGAGTGAGGCGGTTCGGGTTCGTCCGACCGGGAACCTGTGCGGCGTGTGCGGCGTAAGACAGGTAGGACCCGCCGTGTCGAAGGGACCATGATCGTGCGACGTCGAGCCGGGCCGGCCGTGGTGGCCGCCGCACTTCTGCTGACGGCCGGCTGCTCCGCCGGCGACGGAGGCGGACCGGCGGCGGCCGGCAGCGCTCCGCCGAGCCGCGCCTCGTCACCGTCCTCGTCCGGGCCGGCCGGTGAGCGGCCGCCGCCCGCGAAGGGCTCCGTCGAGGTCGGCCGTACGGTCGCCACCGGCCTCAAGAGCCCCTGGGGCCTGGCCGCGCTGCCCGGCGGGGGCGGTCTGCTGGTCTCCTCCCGGGACACCGGCACGATCACCCGGATCGACGAGAAGTCCGGCCGGAAGACGGTGCTGGGCGAGGTGCCGGGGGTCTCGCCGGCCGGCGAGGGCGGCCTGCTGGGTCTCGCCCTCTCCCCCGGCTTCGCCGCGGACCGCATGGTCTACGCGTACTTCACCTCCGCCTCGGACAACCGCGTCGTGCGCATGCTCTACGACCCGAAGAAGCCGTCCGGTGAGCAGTTGGGCGCCCCGGACACGGTCTTCAAGGGCATCCCCAAGGGGTTCGTCCACAACGGCGGCCGGATCGCCTTCGGCCCGGACAAGATGCTGTACGTCGGCACCGGTGAGAGCGGCGAGACCGGTCTCTCCCAGGACAAGGAGAGCCTGGGCGGCAAGATCCTGCGCCTGACCCCGGAGGGCGAGCCCGCGCGCGGCAACCCCTTCCCGGACTCCCCGGTCTACTCCTACGGGCACCGCAATGTGCAGGGTCTGGCTTGGGACTCCGAGGAGCGGCTGTTCGCCGCCGAGTTCGGGCAGGACACCTGGGACGAGCTGAACGCGATCACGCCGGGCGGCAACTACGGCTGGCCCGAGGCCGAGGGCCGCTCCGACGACGACGCCTTCCAGGACCCGCTCGCCCAGTGGAAGACCGACGAGGCGTCCCCGAGCGGCATCGCCGAGGCCGGGGGTTCGCTCTGGCTGGCGGGCCTGCGCGGCGAGCGGCTGTGGCGCGTCCCGCTGAAGGGCACGAAGGCCGCGGCCGACCCGCAGTCCTTCCTGGCGGGCGAGTACGGGCGGCTGCGCACGGTGGTCGCGGCGGGCGGCGACAAGCTGTGGCTGGTGACCAGCAACACGGACGGCCGGGGTGAGCCGAAGCGCGGCGACGACCGGATAGTCGAGTTGACGGTGAAGTGACGCGCGAGAGGGGTCCGAGGGCGGGCGCGGGACGGCGCGCGGATGCCCCGGGACCCCTCAGGGCGTGTCGGGTTCAGCCCGCGGCGGGCAGGCCGAGCAGGACGTCGGTGTACTTCAGGACCGCCAGGATCAGGCCGATCACGCCCAGCGCGACGCCCGCCCAGGAGACCGACTTGATCCACGGGGCCTGCGGCCGGCCCGGCGCGCCGAACGCGGGCCGGGCCAGTACGACGACGCCGACGATCAGCGCGACCAGGGCGAAGACGCCGCCCCAGAGCGCGGTGGCGTGCCAGGCGTTGCCGTAGCCCTTCTCGATCAGGACGGAGACGTCCGAGGACGAGGAGGTGGAGAGCTGTCCGATCAGCGATTCACGGGCGGAGGCGACGGTGCCGACCCAGCTCCCGGTGAGGGACACGATGCCGAGTCCGGCGGAGACGACCGCGCCCGCGCCCTGGCCGACGCCGGTGGCCCCGGTCTCCTCGACGGGCGTCGCGGCCGCCTCGGCGTCGGCTCCGTCCCCGGTGGCCTCGCCGGGCTCGGTGGTTTCGCCGGGCTCGGTGGTCCCGGCGGTCTGCTGCTCCTCGGCGGCGGCGTCGCCGTCGGTGACGATCACGTTCTCCTCATCCTTGGCGGTCTGGTCGGCCTTGGCGGGGGTGCCGGTCTCGTCCACTGTCTTCGTTCCCATGTCTCGCACCGTACGGACGCTGTCTGAGAGGTTTCTTAATGATCGCTGTGGGCGGCACGCGCGCGTGCCTCGCGCCACTCGGGCGCCAGCACGGACCAGACCTCCAGGTCGTGCCGTACCCCACCATAGGGGTGCGCCTCGCGCCGGACGCCGTCGCGGGTCATGCCCAGGCGCCGGGCGGTGTTCACGCTCGGTGTGTTGCCGGCGGCGGCGACCCACTCGACGCGGTGGATGCCGCGTTCCCCGACGGCCCAGTCGATGAGCACCCGCATCGCGCGGGTCACCAGGCCGCGTCCGGTACCGGCGGGTTCCAGCCAGCAGCCGACCTCGCAGTTGCCGCGGGCCGCGTCGAAGTTCAGGAAGAGGACTCCGCCGACGAGGGTGCCGCCCAGCCACAGACCGTGCAGGGACGCGGTGTCGGCGGCGCGCAGGTCGGCGTAGCGCTGGAGCATCGCCCGCGCGGAGTCGAGGTCCGTCGCCTTGGAGCCGAACGGGATGAACCGCCCGATGAACTCCCGGCCCCGGTCCAGGTGGTCGAGGAACTCCCGGGCGTGCCAGGGCTCCAGCGGGCGCAGCTCGGCCCCGTCCTCGCCCAGCGGTATCGCGTACATCCCCACCAGCTCCTTCTTCGGCGCGCTCACGAACGATCGAGGGGGGCGCGTCGTGGTCGACGCGCCCCCTCGTGGGACTCAACGGGCCGCAGGTCAGCCCTCTGCCGCGCCCAGCCGCCGGAGGATCAGCTCCTTGACGCGGGCGGCGTCGGCCTGGCCGCGGGTGGCCTTCATGACCGCGCCGACCAGGGCGCCGGCCGCAGCCACCTTGCCGCCGCGGATCTTGTCCGCGACGGCCGGGTTGCCGGCGATGGCCTCGTCCACGGCGGTGGTCAGCGCGCCCTCGTCGGAGACGACCTTCAGGCCGCGCTTGTCGACGACCTCGTCCGGCGTGCCCTCGCCGGCGAGTACGCCCTCGATGACCTGGCGGGCCAGCTTGTCGTTCAGGTCACCCTTGGCGACCAGCTCGGTGACCCGGGCCACCTGCCGGGGCGTGATGGCCAGCTCGTCCAGCGACTTCTGGGACTCGTTGGCACTGCGGGCCAGCTCGCCCATCCACCACTTGCGGGCGGCGGCCGCGTCGGCACCGGCGTCGATCGTGGCGACGATCGGGTCCAGGGCGCCGGCGTTGAGGATCGACTGCATGTCGACCGCGGAGATCCCCCACTCCTCGCGGAGCCGGTTGCGGCGCACCAGCGGCAGCTCGGGCAGCGAACCCCGGATCTCCTCGACCCACTCGCGCGAGGGGGCGACCGGGACCAGGTCGGGCTCCGGGAAGTACCGGTAGTCCTCGGCCTCCTCCTTCACACGGCCCGAGGTCGTGGACCCGGTGTCCTCGTGGAAGTGGCGGGTCTCCTGGATGATGGTGCCGCCGCCGTCGAGCACGGCGGCGTGCCGCTGGATCTCGAAGCGCGCCGCGCGCTCGACGGAGCGCAGCGAGTTGACGTTCTTCGTCTCCGAGCGGGTGCCGAACTTCTCCCGGCCGTGCGGGCGCAGCGACAGGTTGACGTCGCAGCGCATCTGGCCCATCTCCATCCGGGCCTCGGAGACGCCGAGCGCGCGGATGACCTCGCGCAGTTCGCGGACGTAGGCCCGCGCGACCTCGGGGGCCCGCTCGCCCGCGCCCTCGATCGGCCTGGTGACGATCTCGATCAGCGGGATGCCGGCGCGGTTGTAGTCGAGCAGGGAGTGCGAGGCGCCGTGGATACGGCCCGTCGCGCCGCCGACGTGGGTCGACTTGCCGGTGTCCTCCTCCATGTGGGCGCGTTCGATCTGCACCCGGAAGGTCTCGCCGTCCTCCAACTGCACGTCGAGGTAGCCGTCGAAGGCGATCGGCTCGTCGTACTGGGAGGTCTGGAAGTTCTTCGGCATGTCCGGATAGAAGTAGTTCTTCCGGGCGAAGCGGCACCACTCGGCGATCTCGCAGTTCAGCGCGAGACCGATCCTGATGGCCGACTCGACCCCGGTCGCGTTGACGACCGGGAGCGCGCCGGGCATGCCGAGGCAGACCGGGCAGGTCTGGGTGTTCGGGCCGGCGCCGAGCGTGGTCGAGCAGCCGCAGAACATCTTGGTGTGCGTGCCGAGTTCGACATGGACCTCAAGGCCCATGACGGGGTCGTACGACGCCAGCGCGTCCTCGTACGACACCAGTTCGGTCGTGGTGGTCACGGTGAAAACTTCCCTCTCAGCCCAGCAGGACGTCGTCGTCGCCCAGCCGCTTCAGCTCGCGGTAGAGGATGGCGAGGTTGGTGACGACCGCGGCACCGGTCACGACGGCGTCGAGCAGCCGGAGCGTGTCGTTGTCACCGCGGGACTTCTTGATCTGCTTGTACACCCCGACGGCGCCGAACGCCGACGTGGCCATCGAGATGTACAGGCCGGACTTGGAACTCTTGAAGCCCTTGGCCTTGGACAGTGCGCTCACAGCGACGGTGCCTCCTCGATCAGCGGGTGGCCCCACTTTTCCACGAAGGCGGCCTCTACGGCGGCGCCGACCCGGTACAGCCGGTCGTCCTTCATGGCGGGGGCGATGATCTGCAGACCCACCGGCAGGTTGTCCTCGGGAGCGAGGCCGCAGGGCAGCGACATGGCCGCGTTGCCCGCCAGGTTGGTGGGGATGGTGCACAGGTCGGCGAGGTACATCGCCATCGGGTCGTCGGCGCGCTCGCCGATCGCGAAGGCGGTGGTCGGGGTCGTCGGGGAGACGATCACGTCGACCTGCTCGAACGCCTTCTCGAAGTCCCGCGTGATGAGGGTGCGGACCTTCTGGGCGCTGCCGTAGTAGGCGTCGTAGTAGCCGCTCGACAGGGCGTACGTGCCGAGCATGATGCGGCGCTTGACCTCGGGGCCGAAGCCGGCCTCGCGGGTCAGCGAGGTGACCTCCTCCGCGGAGTGGGTGCCGTCGTCGCCGACGCGCGCGCCGTAGCGCAGGCCGTCGAAGCGGGCGAGGTTGGAGGAGCACTCGGAGGGGGCGATCAGGTAGTAAGCCGACAGCGCGAGGTCGAAGGACGGGCAGTCCAGTTCGACGATCTCGGCGCCCAGCTCCTTGAGCAGCGTGACGGACTCGTCGAACCGCTGGATGACGCCGGCCTGGTAGCCCTCGCCGCGGAACTGCTTGACGACGCCGACGCGCATCCCGGCGACACTGCCGTTGCGGGCGGCCTCGACGACCGCGGGGACCGGGGCGTCGACGGAGGTGGAGTCCATCGGGTCGTGTCCGGCGATCACCTCGTGCAGCAGCGCCGCGTCCAGGACCGTACGGGCGCACGGGCCGCCCTGGTCGAGGGAGGAGGAGAAGGCGACCATGCCGTAGCGGGAGACGCCGCCGTACGTCGGCTTGACGCCGACCGTGCCGGTGACGGCCGCGGGCTGGCGGATGGAACCGCCGGTGTCGGTGCCGATGGCGAGCGGCGCCTGGAACGCGGCGAGGGCGGCGGAGGAACCGCCGCCGGAACCGCCGGGGATCTTGGTGAGGTCCCAGGGGTTGCCGGTCGGCCCGTAGGCGCTGTTCTCCGTCGACGACCCCATGGCGAACTCGTCCATGTTGGTCTTGCCGAGGATGACGACGTCGGCGGCCTTCAGCCGCTTGGTGACGGTCGCGTCGTACGGCGGGATCCAGCCTTCGAGGATCTTGGAGCCGACGGTGGTCGGCACGCCCTCGGTGGTGAAGATGTCCTTCAGCGCGAGCGGTACGCCGGCCAGCGGGCCGAGCTGTTCGCCGCGCTCCCGCTTGGCGTCCACGGCACGGGCCTGGGCGAGCGCGCCCTCCCGGTCGACGTGCAGGAAGGCGTGCACCTTCTCGTCGACGGCCTCGATGCGGGCCAGGTGGGCCTCGGTGACCTCGACGGCCGTCAGTTCGCCGGAGGCGATCTTCTCGGCGATCTCGGCCGCGGTGAGCCTGATGATGTCGCTCATGGCGGTTACTCCTCCCCCAGGATCTGCGGCACCTTGAAACGCTGCTGCTCCTGGGCCGGGGCGCCGGAGAGCGCCTGCGCGGGCGTGAGCGAGGGACGGACCTCGTCCGGCCGCATGACGTTCGTCAGCGGGAGCGGGTGCGAGGTCGGCGGTACGTCTTGGTCGGCGACCTCGCTGACGCGGGCGACCGCGCCGATGATGTCGTCGAGCTGTCCCGCGAAGTGTTCAAGCTCCTCGGGCTTCAGCTCCAGACGCGCCAGCCGGGCGAGGTGGGCGACCTCCTCGCGCGTGATGCCAGGCATGCAGCGTTCCTCTGGGTGAGAGTGTTGGTTTGGCCCAATCCTATGGGTCGGGACCCGTGGGCGTGAAACGGCTTCCCGCGGCCGCCCGACAGCCCTCTCGCCGTACCCGGCACCGACACCGGCATGGGCACCGGCACCCGGCGGAGCCGCGGCGCGCCGGGCCCCGGGGTCAGCCCGCCCCGGCCCGGGTCGGGCCCGGGGTCAGCCCACCCGGCCCGGGTCGTCCGCCGCGGCGGCGGGGAGCGCGGCCGTCGGCCGCTGCCACCCCCGCGAGCCACGCGCCCGCAGCCACGCGGTCATCTCCTCCGGCGGCATCGCCGCCGCGACCAGCCAGCCCTGCACCGCGTCGCAGCCGAGGTCGCGCAGCCGCTCCCAGGTCTCGTCGTCCTCCACGCCCTCGGCGACGACCAGCAGGCCGAGGGAGTGCGCCAGGTCGACCGTGCAGCGCACGATCTCCGCGTCCTCGGTGTCGACGGCCAGCCGGGCGACGAAGGAACGGTCGATCTTCAGCTCGCTGACGGGGAGCCGGCGCAGGTGGACGAGGGAGGAGTAGCCGGTGCCGAAGTCGTCGAGGGACATCTTCACGCCGTGGGCGGTCAGTCCGGCCAGGGTGTCGGCGGCGCGCTGCGGGTCCTCCAGGAGGACGTGTTCGGTGATCTCCAGTTGCAGCGATCCGGCGGGGACGCCGTGCCGGGCCAGCCGGGCGGCGACCGAGCCGGCGAAGCCGGGGGTGTGCACGTCACGCGGGGAGACGTTGACCGCGACCGGCACGAACAGGCTCTGGGCGCGCCACCGGGCGACCTGGGCGAGCGCCGTGTCCAGCACGTACTCGGTGAGGTGCGGCATCAGCCCGGAGGACTCGGCGATCGCTATGAACTCGTCCGGCGGCACCTTGCCCCGCTCCGGGTGCACCCAGCGCACCAGGGCCTCCAGGCCGGCGACCTGCCCGTCGAAGCGGACCTTGGGCTGGTAGTGCAGTTCGACCTCGCGGGCGTCCAGGGCGCGGCGCAGATCGCCGAGGAGGCCGAGCCGGTCCGGGGTGTTGGAGTCCCGCTTGGACTCGTAGACCTCGACGCCCGTACGGTCCCGCTTGGCCTGGTACATCGCCACGTCGGCCCGGCGCAGCAGCCCGTCGGCGTCCATGGCGTGGTCGGGGAAGACGGCGACCCCGGCGCTGGCCTCCAGGACGAGGGTGAGTCCGTCCAGGTCGAGCGGGGAGCTGAGGTCGGCGACCAGGGAGCGGGCGATGCGGGTCGCGGAGGTCGTGGAGTCGGCGACCGGCAGCAGGACGGCGAACTCGTCGCCGCCGAGCCGCGCGGCCTCGGCGCCGCGCGGCAGTGCCAGCCGGAGCCGGTCGGCGATCTGGAGCAGCAGCCGGTCGCCCGCCAGGTGCCCCAGGGTGTCGTTGACCGACCGGAACCGGTCGAGGTCGATCAGCATCAGGGCGGCGCGGGCGCCGATGCGTTCGGCGTCGTCCAGCGCGGTCCAGATGCGCTCCTGGAGCCACTGCCGGTTGGGCAGCCCGGTCAGCGGGTCGCGCAGTTGTTCCTCGGCGCGGGCGCGGGCGATCCACAGGGTGGAGTCGAGGGCGATCAGCGGGATGGCGAACAGCGGCAGCAGCACCGGCTGGGCGAAGGCGACCACGCAGACCAGCGGCGCGATGCCGAGCAGTGCCACCGCCATCAGGCCCTGTCGGACCAGGGCGGTGCGGGCGACGGTGGGCAGCCCGGAGCGGGGTGCCTGGAGGTACCACAGCAGGGTGCGGGTGACGGCGAGGTAGGCGACGGCGACCAGCACCACCTCGGGGGCGGTGTAGAGCGTCCAGGTGTCCGGGTCCCAGGGGGACTCGACGGAGGGGACGGAGCGGCAGGCGCCCAGCAGGGCGGCTCCGGCGGCGATGCCGAGGATGTCGACGGCGCCGTGCAGGATGCCCTGCCGCCAGTGGCCCCGACGGGCGACGCCGACCAGGACGACGACGGTGAGGCTGACCATGCCGGCCGGGATCCAGCCGTAGAGCAGCAGGACGGCGAGGGTGAGGGCGGCGCCCGAGCCGGTGCCGCCCGACCAGCGGGAGCGGCCGAGCATGACGAGGTGGCCGACGATGACGCCGGTCAGCACGGCCAGCGACCAGCCGACCGGGCCGGACGGGAAGAGGGCGTGGCCGTCGGAGAAGGCCCGGAAGAAACCGGCGCCCAGGACCAGGCCGGCCGCCGCGACGACGGCCGTGGGCAACGGGGGCCGGGCCAGGTGCCGTTCGGCGTCGCCGCCGGTCGGGCCGGGGGCGTGCGCTCCGGCCTGCGCCGGTCGCGGTACGGCGTCGCGCCCCCGAGCGCTGCCGCCCGGTGCGGGCCGGCCGGTCCACGGGCCGGTGCGCACCGCGTCGGCCAGGCGACGCAGGCGCAGCCGTGAGCCCGGGGCGGCGCTCTCGGTCGGTTCCATTCCCGTCCCTCTCACGGCCGGCGGTACCCACACCACGCGGCCCGAATGCCCGGCAGCCCTCGACGACTCCGTGCGGGAGAACCCGTCCTCCCGCTCCTTCGGAGCACGGGGATGCTCCGGCCGCGGCTGGGCGCGGCAGGCGCACCCCTCAACAGTAGGCCGCGGAAGGCTTCCCCGGGCACCGGTCGTCGGCGGTTGCCCGAATGCGCCCAGGCCACCCTTATGCTTCTGATATGCGCCGATCGGGTGGCCTTCAACCGCTATTCCTCGGCCGAAAGCGCGGCTTCCCGAGCCGCCTCGGGACCCTGTTCGAGCAGGATGTCGAAGCCGTCCTCGTCGAGGACCGGGACCTTCGCCTGCACGGCCTTGTCGTATTTCGATCCGGGGTTCTCCCCCACCACGACGAACGCGGTCTTCTTCGACACCGATCCGGTCACCTTCGCGCCCCGGCTCTGGAGGGCCTCCTTGGCCCCGTCCCGGGTGAAGCGTTCGAGGGTGCCGGTGACGACGACGGTGAGCCCTTCGAGCGGCCGCGGGCCCTCGTCCTCACCGGTCGACCGCTCCTCCAGCGTTACGCCGGCCGCCGTCCACTTGCGGACGATCTCGCGGTGCCACTCCTCGGCGAACCACTCCTTGAGCGCGGCGGCGATGATCGGTCCGACGCCGTCGGTGTCGGCCAGTTCCTGCTCGGTGGCGCGCTCGATACGGTCCACGGACCGGAACTGGCGGGCGAGTTCCTGGGCGGCGACCGGTCCGACGTGCCGGATGGAGAGGCCGTTGAGGAACCGGGCGAGGGGGCGGCTCTTCGCCTCCTCGATGTTCCGCAGCAGGGCCAGGGTGTTCTTCTTCGGCTCGCCCTTCTGGTTGGCGAAGACCGTGGCGATCTTCTCCTCGCCGGTCTTCGGGTCGCGCTTGGGCAGCCCGCTGGCGGGATCGAGGACGTAGGCCCTGATGGGGAGCAGCTTCTCCACGGTGAGGCCGAAGAGGTCGCCCTCGTCGACGAGCGGCGGGTCTGCGGGCTCCAGCGGCTGGGTCAGCGCGGCCGCCACGACGTCGCCGAAGTGCTCGATGTCGAGGCACTCCCGGCCCGCGAGGTAGGAGACCCGGCCGCGCAACTGGGCCGGGCAGGTGCGGGCGTTCGGGCAGCGCAGGTCGATGTCGCCCTCCTTCATCGCGCGCAGCGGCGTCCCGCACTCGGGGCAGTCGGCCGGCATCACGAACTCCCGCTCGCCGCCGTCCCGCAGGTCGGCGACGGGTCCGAGGATCTCCGGGATGACGTCACCGGCCTTGCGCAGCACCACGGTGTCGCCGATGAGCACGCCCTTGGCCTTGACGACCTCCTGGTTGTGCAGGGTGGCGAACTCGACCTCGCTGCCGGCCACCGTGACCGGTTCGACCTGCGCGTAGGGCGTGACGCGGCCGGTGCGGCCGACGGCGACCTTGATGTCGAGGAGCTTGGTGTTGACCTCCTCCGGCGCGTACTTGTAGGCGATGGCCCAGCGGGGCGCGCGGGCGGTGGAGCCGAGCCGTCCCTGGAGGCGGATCTCGTCGAGCTTGACGACGGCGCCGTCGATCTCGTGCGCCACCGAGTGCCGGTTCTCGCCGTAGTGGGCGATGAACTCCCGTACGCCGTCGAGGCCGTCGACGACCCTGTTGTGCGGGGAGGTGGGCAGGCCCCAGGTCTTGAGCAGGTCGTAGCCCTGGGAGAGGCGGGTCAGGCCGGTGTAGCCCTCCAGGGCGCCGATGCCGTGGACGACCATGTGCAGCGGGCGGCCGGCGGTGACGCGCGGGTCCTTCTGGCGCAGCGAGCCGGCCGCCGCGTTGCGCGGGTTGGCGAAGGGCTTGTCGCCGGCCTCGACCAGGCGGCGGTTGAGGCCCTCGAACTTCTCCATCGGGAAGTAGACCTCGCCGCGGATCTCCACCAGGTCGGGGACCCGCTCGCCCGTCAGGCGCTCGGGGATGCCGGCGATGGTGCGGACGTTCGGGGTGATGTCCTCGCCGGTGCGGCCGTCGCCGCGGGTGGCGGCGCGGACCAGGCGGCCGCGCTCGTAGGTGAGGTTGACGGCGAGGCCGTCGACCTTCAGCTCGCACAGGAAGTGGAACTCCTGCTCGCCCAGCTCCTTGTGGATGCGCTCGGCCCAGGCGGCGAGTTCCTCGTCGTTGAAGGTGTTGTCGAGGGAGAGCATGCGCGAGCGGTGCTCGACGGCCGTGAACTCCGTCGCGTAGGAACCGGCGACCTTCTGGGTCGGCGACTGGGGCGTGCGCAGCGGCGGGTACTCCTCCTCCAGCGCCTCCAGGGAGCGCAGCAGCCGGTCGAACTCCGCGTCGCTGACGACGGGGGCGTCCTTCACGTAGTACCGGAAGCGGTGCTCCTCGATCCGCTCAGCGAGCTGCGCGTGCTGCTCCCGTGCCTCGGCGGGCACGCTCGTGGTCTCCGCCTGCTTGTCGCCGGCCACCGTATTCGTCCTCCCGTTACTCTGGGTTGTCCGCGAGGGATCTCGCCGCCTGGCCGCAGTGGGCGAGCGCCCGGCGCGCGTACTCGGGGGACGCGCCCGCGAGTCCGCACGACGGGGTGAGGGTGACCGTCTCCGTGAGAAGCCCCGGATCCAGCCCCAGCCTGCGCCACAGCGTTCTGACACCCATGACGCTACCGGCAGGGTCTGACAATGGGCCGTCGGTGCCCGGCACCACACCGGCGAACAGCCGGGTGCCGCCCTCCACCGCCTCACCGATCACGTCGTCGTCACGCTCGGTGAGAAGCGAGAAGTCGAACGAGACGCCGGCCATGCCCGCGCGGCGCAGCAGGGCGAAGGGGACGTCCGGCGCACAGGAGTGGACCACCACCGGGCCGTCGTGGACGCCGGCGACGGCGCGCAGCGCGCCCTCGACGACCTGCCGGTCGACGGCCCGGTAGGTGCGGTAGCCGCTCGCGGAACGCACCTGGCCGCGCAGCACGGTGGTGAGGGAGGGCTCGTCGAGCTGGAGCACGAGGGTGGCGCCGGGCACCCGGCGGGCCACCTCCGCGAGGTGCAGCCGCAGACCCTCGGCGAGGGAGGCGGTGAGGTCCCGGGCGGCACCGGCGTCGGAGAGGACCGCCTCGCCGCCGCGCAGTTCCAGGGCGGCGGCCAGCGTCCAGGGGCCGACCGCCTGCACCTTCAGCGCGCCCTGGTAGCCCTGGGTGAACTCCTCCAGGGCGTCGATGTCCTCCCGGAGCCAGGAGCGGGCCCGTTTGGTGTCCCGGCCCGGCCGGTCCCCGAGCCGCCATCCGCTGGGCTCCACGCGGGCGTACATCTCGACGAGCATTCCGGCGCTCCGCCCGATCATGTCCGCGCCGGGTCCGCGGGCGGGCAGTTCGGGCAGGAACGGGAAATCCTCGAAGGAGCCGGTGACGGTCTTGGCGGCCTCGCGCGCGTCCTGACCCGGCATGGACCCGATGCCGGTGGCGGCTCCGAACCTGAACTGGCTGTTTTCGCTCACGGCGGCAGCCTACGCAGCGCCCGCCGCCGCGGTCACCGCCCGGGGCGCACCGTCAGGTCGTTGACCTCGGCGTCCCGGGGCAGGTCCAGGGCCATCACGAGGGCCGTGGCGACCGACTCGGGGTCGATCCACCGCGTCGCGTCGTACTCCTTGCCCTCCTGCTGGTGCACCTTGGCCTGCATGGGGCTGGCGGTGCGCCCGGGGTAGACGGAGGTGACGCGCACCCCGTTGCCGTGCTCCTCGTGGCGCAGCGAGTCGGCGAGGGCCTTCAGGCCGTGCTTGGAGGCGGCGTACGCGGCCCACTCGGCGTGCGCGGTGAGGCCGGAGCCGGAGTTGACGAAGATCACATGCCCCTGGGCGACGCGGAGCTGCGGCAGCAGGAGGCGGGTCAGCTCGGCGGGCGCGACGAGGTTGACGTCGAGCTGGTGGCGCCAGGCCTTGGGGGTGAGTTCGCCGACCGGGCCGAGGTCGACCACTCCGGCGATGTGCAGCAGCGAGTCCACGCGGTCCGGGGGCGACTGGTGGGAGAGCGCCCAGGAGAGCCGGTCCGGCTCCGCGAGGTCGCCGACGAGGGTGTGCGCGCCGGGGAACCCGGCCGCCAGTTCCTTGGCGCGGCCCGCGTCGCGCGCGTGCAGGACGAGCTGGTCGCCGCGCGTGTGCAGGCGGCGGGCGACGGCCGCGCCGATGCCGGAGCCGGCTCCGGTGATCACATGTGTAGCCATGTCCGCCATGCTCGCATCACCAGGCGCCCGCTCCCCGCCCCGGCCCGCCCCGGCCCGGCTCACCGGCGGCTCACCTCACGCCGTGGCTCACCTCACGCCGTGGCTCTCCTCCAGGTGGGCCAGCGCGCCGACCGGTTCCTCGGCGAAGAGGACCAGTTCGGTGAGGGGACGCGGGAGGAAGCCCTCCGTCTCCATGCGGCGGAACTGCTCCTTGAGGCCGTCGTAGAAGCCCGCGGTGTTGAGCAGGACGACCGGCATGTCGGTGTGTCCGTGCTTCTTCAGCTCCAGGATCTCGGTCGCCTCGTCCAGCGTGCCGGTGCCGCCCACCATGATCACCACGGCGTCGGCCCGCTCCAGCAGCAGCCGCTTGCGCTCGGCGAGGTCGGCGGCGATCACCATCTCCTCGACGCCCTCGCGCGCCTTCGCCGCCAGGAACGCCACGGAGACGCCCAGGAGCCGCCCTCCGGCCTCCTGCACGCCGTCGGCGACCACCTTCATCAGTCCCGTGTCGGAGCCGCCCCAGACGAGCGTGTGGCCGCCCTTGCCGAGCAGGGTGGCGAATTCCTTCGCGGGACGGGTGTAGCGCTCGTCGAGGTCGGCGGCGGAGAGGAAGACGCAGATGTTCATACGGCCACGGTACGGCGGCGTCCTGCGGGGAAGAACTCGGTTCCCGGCGGTGCTGGAACGAGGAACAGCCGGCCGATCCGAGGAGGACGATCGTGACCCATGGACACCGCATCACCGTCGAGCCCAGCGCACGGCGGGTACGCGCGGCGCACGGCGGGCAGGTCCTGGCCGAGAGCGACGAGGCGCTCGTACTGAAGGAGACGGGCTGCCCGGACCGCTACTACATCCCCCCGCGGGACGTACGCCTCGACCTGCTCACCGAGTCGGCGACCCGGACCCACTGCCCCTTCAAGGGCGACGCGTCCTACTGGTCGCTGCCGGACGCGCCGGACCTCGCGTGGGCCTACCCGGACCCGAAGCCGGACGTCCGGGCGATCAAGGACCACCTGTGCTTCTACGAAGTAGAGGAGGTCTAGGGCGGAACCCGCCCTGCGGGAGAGCCCCCGGGGGGCTCAGGCCGCCCCGGCCGTCGCACGCGTGGTGGACGCGATCGTCGCCGAACCCACCACGCGTGTGCCGTCGTACAGCACGATCGCCTGGCCGGGGGCGACACCGCGGACCGGTTCGGTGAAGGTGACCTCAAGGGCGCCGTCGACCATCTCGGCCCGCACCCCGGTCTCGCCGCCGTGGGCGCGGAGCTGGGCGGTGTAGGTGCCGGGGCCGGCCGGGGCGGCGCCGCACCAGCGGGGCCGGAGCGCGCGCAGGGCGCTGACGTCCAGGGAGGCCGCCGGGCCGACGGTGACCGTGTTGGTCACCGGCGAGATGTCGAGGACGTAGCGGGGCTTGCCGTCGGGGGCGGGCGTGCCGATCCGCAGGCCCTTGCGCTGGCCGATGGTGAAGCCGTACGCGCCCTCGTGGGTGCCGAGCGCGTTGCCGGCCTCGTCGACGATGTCGCCCTCGGCGCGGCCCAGGCGGTCGGCGAGGAAGCCCTGGGTGTCGCCGTCGGCGATGAAGCAGATGTCGTGCGAGTCGGGCTTCTTGGCGACGGCCAGGCCCCGGCGCTCGGCCTCCGCCCGGATCTCGTCCTTGGTGGTGACGGTGTCGCCGAGCGGGAACAGGGCGTGCGCGAGCTGGCGGTCGTCCAGGACGCCGAGGACGTAGCTCTGGTCCTTGGCCATGTCGGAGGCGCGGTGCAGTTCACGCGTGCCGTCGGCGCGGGTGATCACCTGGGCGTAGTGGCCGGTGCAGACCGCGTCGAAGCCCAGGGCGAGCGCCTTGTCCAGGAGCGCGGCGAACTTGATCTTCTCGTTGCAGCGCAGGCAGGGGTTGGGGGTGCGCCCGGCCTCGTACTCGGCGACGAAGTCCTCCACGACGTCCTCGCGGAAGCGGTCGGCGAGGTCCCAGACGTAGAACGGGATGCCGATGACGTCCGCGGCGCGGCGGGCGTCGCGCGAGTCCTCGATGGTGCAACAGCCGCGCGCGCCGGTCCGGAACGACTGCGGGTTGGCGGAGAGCGCGAGGTGGACGCCGGTCACGTCGTGCCCCGCCTCGGCCGCGCGGGCGGCGGCGACGGCGGAGTCGACCCCGCCCGACATGGCGGCGAGGACGCGGAGCGGACGGGAGCGCTGCGGAGTGTCGTCAGTCATAACCACTCCAGGGTACGGGTGCGCGGGAACCAGGGGCCCCGGATATCCGTTGAAGATCGTATGGGGGCAAGCAGCCGATCCGGGAACGGATCATCCAAGGACGACGACCGGCGCATCGGGCGGCGGGCGCTGATCGTGGGCGGCGCCGCGGCGGCCGTCGGCACCGCGGTGCTGGCACGCGACGAGCTGGGCCGCCTGTGGTGGCGCACGCCCGGGGTGGAGAAGCCGCGCGAAGAGGGCGTGGTCGACTACGCGACGGCCCGCTGGGTGGCGGCCTCCGACGCGAACTGGCGGCGGGCGGACCGTCCCGACGACTTCGGCATCGACATGGTGGTCGTCCATGTCACCCAGGGCAGTTTCACCGGCGCGGTCAGGGCGTTCCAGGACCCGGCGCACCAGGCGGCCGCGCACTACATCGTCGGTCAGGACGGCCGGGTCACGCAGATGATCCGTGAGCTGGACGTGGCGTACCACGCGGGCAACCGGTCGTACAACGAGCGCAGTGTCGGCATAGAGCACGAGGGGTTCGTGGACCGGCCGCAGGACTTCACGGACGCGATGTACGCCGCCTCCGCGCGTCTGACCGCCCAGATCTGCGCCCGGTACGACATACCCCTGGACCGCGAGCACCTCATCGGCCACGTCGAGGTGCCGGGCACCGACCACACCGACCCGGGACCGCACTGGGACTGGGACCGGTACCTGGGACTGGTCCGGCGGGCGGCCACGAGCACGCCGTCCGCCTCACCGTCCCGCCCGCCGTCGTCGTCGCCGTCGCCGTCGCCGTCGAGCAGCCGGACCGGGGCCTAGGGTCGGCACAGGGCCGGCTCGCCGCGGGTTCGGGGGCGGGTCCAGGGCTTACGCGGGTCGTCCAGGGCTTACAGCGGGCCCAGGGCTTACGTCAGTCCCGCCGCCCGGGCCCGTTCCACCGCGGGGCCGATCGCCTTGGCGACCGCCTTGACGTCGGCCTCCGTGGAGGTGTGGCCCAGCGAGAAGCGCAGGGTGCCGCGGGCCAGGTCGGGGTCGGTCCCGGTGGCCAGCAGGACGTGGCTGGGCTGGGCGACGCCCGCGGTGCAGGCCGAGCCGGTGGAGCACTCGATGCCCTGGGCGTCGAGGAGGAGCAGCAGGGAGTCGCCCTCGCAGCCGGGGAAGGTGAAGTGGGCGTTGGCGGGCAGCCGGCCGCCGGGCGCGGTGTCGCCGCCGAGGACCGCGTCGGGGACCGCCGAGCGGACCGCGTCGGCCAGGTCGTCGCGCAGGGCGCCGATCTCGCGGGCGAACCACTCGCTCCGCTCGGCGGCGATCCGGCCGGCCACGGCGAAGGAGGCGATCGCGGGGACGTCGAGGGTGCCGGAGCGGACGTGGCGTTCCTGGCCGCCGCCGTGCAGCACGGGCACGGGGGTGTACTCGCGGCCCAGGAGCAGGGCACCGATGCCGTAGGGGCCGCCGACCTTGTGTCCGGAGACGGTCATCGCGGCGAGCCCGGAGGCGGCGAAGTCGACCGGGAGCTGGCCGAGCGCCTGTACCGCGTCGGCGTGCAGCGGCACCCCGTATCCGGCGGCGGCGTCGGCGAGTTCGCGGACCGGCATCACGGTGCCGATCTCGTTGTTCGCCCACATGACGGTGGCCAGGGCCACGTCGTCGGGGTTGCGGGCGATCGCCTCGCGCAGCACCTCGGGGTGGACGCGGCCGTGGGCGTCGACGGGGAGGTACTCGACGGTCGCGCCCTCGTGCTCGCCGAGCCAGTGGACGGCGTCGAGGACCGCGTGGTGCTCGACGGGGCTGGCCAGGACCCGGGTGCGGGCCGGGTCGGCGTCGCGGCGGGCCCAGTACAGGCCCTTGACGGCGAGGTTGTCGGCCTCGGTGCCGCCGGAGGTGAACACCACCTCGCTCGGCCGGGCACCCAGGGCCTCGGCGAGGGCCTCGCGGGCCTCCTCGACGGTGCGCCGGGCACGGCGGCCGGACGCGTGGAGGGAGGAGGCGTTGCCCGTGACGCCGAGGTGCGCGGTGAGTGCCTCGACCGCCTCGGGGAGCATCGGGGTGGTCGCGGCGTGGTCGAGGTAAGCCATGGTGCCGCCGATTCTACGGGGCGCCCCCGGCTGCCCCCGGAGCAAGTCCGGCCGCCGCAGGGGGGATGCTCCGCCCGCCTCGCGGGAGGCACTCCGCCCGCCTCGCGGGAGGGGCCGTGTCCGCCTCGCGGGAGGGGCCGTGTCCGCCACGCCTGAGCGGGCCGTGTCCGCCACTCCGGAGCGGGCCCGGCCGTTGTCGCGGGGCCCTGCGTCGCGGGCGGTTCAGACGCTCCACGAGAGGGTGCCGTCGCTCTGCACGACCGCCACCAGGACGAGCAGGTCGGCGACGCCCAGACCCAGTCCGAGGAGGGCCCGGCCGCGGCGGGCGGTGCCCCGCCACAGGGCGACGGAGGCCAGCACGATGGCGATCGGGCCGAGGACGACGTTGAGGACGAGCAGGCCGAGCAGGCCCAGGACGAAGGAGGCGACGGCCATGCCGTCGGTGTCCCGGACGCCGGCCCGGCGGGTGGCCGGTGCGGTGAGCTGCATGGTGATCTCCCAGATCTTCCCGGGTCGGTCTGCCGGTGGGCAGGGCCCCGCGGACGGGGCGTGGGCGGGGCTCAGTGGGCGGCGCTCAGTGGGCGGAGGTGGCGCCGCGCCGGCGGCGGCCGTGCCGCTCGCGGAGCGCGAAGACGCCGAGCCAGACGGCGATGACCGCGCCGACGGCGAGGGAGAGGCCGAGCGGGGCGTGGGCGACGGTGCCCAGCGCGACGCCGAGCAGCAGCAGTGCGGCAACGATGAACAGCATGGAGTCGGTCCCCCAGGGTTCGATTCGGTGAACGCTTGTAGTAACACTTGTCCACTGAGTTCCCACTCTAGCGCGGGCCATGGCTTTCCTCTCCGGGAGAACAGTTGTTAACTGCATGGCATGAGTCACACCCTCGGTGTCCGGCAGGCACAGAAGCAGCGGACCCGGCAGGCGCTGCTGGACGCGGCGCTCGCACTGCTGGAGGAGCAGAGCCTGAGCAGTCTCGGACTGCGTGAGGTCACCCGCGCGGTCGGCGTCGCCCCCACCGCCTTCTACCGGCACTTCCACTCCACCGCCGACCTCGGCGTGGCCTTGGTGGAGGAGGCGCTGGGCAGTCTGCACCCGATGATCCGGACCACGGTCTCCCCGGAGCAGCACAGTGACGAGCGCATCGCCCGCGCCGTCGAGCTGATCGCCGGTCATGTGGCCGCGCACCCGGCGCACGTCCGGTTCATCGCCCGGGAGCGGCACGGCGGGGTCCAGCCGGTGCGGGAGGCGATACGGGACCAACTGGGCAGGTTCGCCGAGGAGGTCCGGGACGAGCTGGCCGGGGACCCCGGGGCGGCCGGCTGGGACGACGGCGACCTGCTGATGCTCGCCGGTCTCTACGTCGACCAGATGCTGAGCACGGCCTCGCTGTTCCTGGAGGCGCTGAACGCCCCCGAGCGGGAACGGCGGCGGGTGGCCGAACTGGCGGCCCGCCGGCTGCGGCTGATCAGCATCGGCCGCGGCCACTGGCTGGACTGACCCGGGGCGCCGTCCCCGGCCCCGCGCACCCGGGTGGGAACGGGTGGCACGAGCGGCCCGGGTGGTGCGGGTGGCACGAGCGGCCCGGGTGGCGCGGGGTCAGCCGAGCCGCACCCGCGCGAGCTGCCGGGACTGCGCGACCAGCCGGTCGGCGCTGTCCCAGACCTCGGCGTCCTCCTCCAGGAAGCCCCCGGCGAGGTTGCGGGTGGTGAGGAAGACGCGCAGCGGGCCCGGCGCCGGGCGGCAGCGCACGTGCACGGTCAGCTCGACCGTCGGCACCCAGCCCTTCAGCCCCAGTTCGAACGCGGTCGGCGGCAGCGCGTCCACGGCCAGCAGCAGCGAGAGGGGGTCGGCGTCGCGTCCGTCGGCGAGCCCGAACCAGCCCCGTATCTCGCCGTTGCCCGAGGGCTGCCCGAGGGCCCAGCCCACCGTGGCGGGGTCCAGCTTGAGCAGCAGCCGGTCCGCGATGGCGGAGCTGCCCTCGACGGGCGCCGGGCCGTCCGCCGGGCCGAGGCACTGGTCGAGCGGGGGCAACGGCGGCGGCTTCGCGGAGGTGCGGACGTCGTCGGGCAGGGCGTCGAGGTCGCCGTAGGAGGCGAGGACGCGGATGCGTTCGACCTCCTTGCCGTCCTCGTCGTACTGGAGCAGCGACGCCTGGCCGGTGGAGAGGGTCCGCCCGGTGCGCACGGTCTCGGTGCGCACGGTGGCCGGGCCCGGCCGGGACGCCGTCAGGTAGTGCGCGGAGATGGTGAAGGGGTCGGAGTGCGGAAGCGCGTCCGCGAGGGCGCGGCCGACGACCGCCAGCAGATAGCCGCCGTTGACGGCGTTAATGATGGTCCAGCCGGCGGAGAGGTCGAGGTCGTAGACGCCCGGGGAGCGCCGGGTGACCGCGGTGTCCCGGTCGAACTCACTGTCGCCGACGGTGGCCCGCACGGCCGGTGCGGAGGCTGCTTCTGACATGACCGCACGCTACAACAGAAAGGCTACTAAGCGGTAGCTTGCCCCGGTGGGAGGTGCGCTCACTCCGCCTCCAGCACCGTCGACCGCCGGTTCCACGCCCGCGGTGCCCGCCAGTGGAACCGCATCGCGCACAGCCGCAGCACGAACGCGGTCACCACCGCCAGCGCGCTGGTGAGCGGGGTGAGGGTGTCGAAGCGGATGCACAGGGCGACCATGGTGGCGCCGACCATCGCCGGCACGGCGTACAGGTCGCGGTCCCAGCGCAGCAGCGAGGGCACCTCGTTGGCGAGGACGTCCCGCAGGACGCCGCCGCCCACCGCCGTGGCGAGTCCCAGGCAGGCGGAGGCGGTGAGGCCGAGTCCGTGGTCGTACGCCTTGGTCGTCCCGGCGACGCAGAACAGGCCGAGGCCGGCCGCGTCGAAGACGTTGACGCCGGTCTGCAGGCGCTCGACGTGCGGGTGCAGGAAGAAGACCAGCAGGGTGGCGAGGAGCGGGGTCACGAAGTACCCGAGGTCGGTGAAGGCCGCGGGCGGCACCGCCCCGATGATCAGGTCCCGGAGCAGCCCGCCGCCGAGCGCGGTGACCTCGGCGAGGACGGCGATGCCGAAGACGTCGAAGTTCTTGCGGACGGCCAGCAGCGCACCGGAGATCGCGAAGACGAAGATGCCGACGAGATCGAGGGTGTGCTGGACGGACGGGCTGAAGAGTTGCTCGTACACCCCGACATTCTCACCCGGCAGCGAGCCCCCGCCTTCGTTCGCAAGGCGGGGGCTCGTCGAGCGGGTTCGTCATCACTTGCCGTGATCGCTTGCCGGGATCACTTACCGTGATCACTTACCGGGATTGCCGCCGTGATCGCTCACCGCGGCTCACCGCGCCGTGGCTACTTCTCGTCGGCCGTGGCCTCCGGGCCGGACTCCGGGGTGTCGGAACCGGTCGCCGGCGGTGTGGTGGCCGCGGTGTCCGACGGGGCGGGCCGCACGGCGGCGCTCTGCGTCGCCCCGGACTCGGCCACCTCCGTCACGGTCTTGCCGGAGTCGGAGGATTCACCGGCCGCCGGGACCTCGTCGGCCTCCGGGATCGCACCGGCCTCGGAGACCGCACCGGCCTCCGGACCCGCGCCGGCGGTGGGGCCGCCCACGGTCAGTTCCCCGGCCTCCACCTCTGCGGCGACCGCCGCCGAGGTCTGCGCCGAGGCGGCCAGCGCCTCCTCGGAGACCAGTTCCGCCGCCGCCTTGGCGTCGGAGAGCAGGACGACGTCCTGCGGGGCCTGGTCCGCGAAGTTCTCCGGGTGGTGGCAGGCGGCCTGCTGGCCCGGACGCAGCTCCTTCAGCGGCGGCTCGACGGTCGTGCAGATCTGTGTCGCCTTCCAGCACCGGGTGTGGAAGCGGCAGCCGGTGGGCGGCGAGATCGGCGAGGGCACGTCGCCCTTGAGCAGGATGCGCTCGCTCTTGACCCCGCGCCGCGCCGGGTCCGGGATCGGCACCGCCGACAGCAGCGCCTTGGTGTACGGGTGCATCGGCGACTTGTAGAGCTGGTCGCGGTCGGCCAGTTCCACGATCTTGCCGAGGTACATCACCGCGATCCGGTCCGAGACGTGCCGGACGACCGACAGGTCGTGCGCGATGATCACGTACGTCAGGCCCAGCTCCTGCTGGAGGTCGTCGAGGAGGTTGACGACCTGGGCCTGGATCGAGACGTCCAGCGCGGAGACCGGCTCGTCGGCCACGACCAGCTTGGGGTTGAGCGCGAGGGCGCGGGCGATGCCGATGCGCTGGCGCTGACCGCCGGAGAACTCGTGCGGGTAGCGGTTGTAGTGCTCGGGGTTGAGACCGACCACCGACAGCAGCCGCTGCACCTCCTTCTTCACCCCGCCCTCGGGCTCGACGCCCTGGAGCTTGAAGGGGGCGCTGATGATCGTGCCGATGGTGTGGCGCGGGTTCAGCGAGGAGTACGGGTCCTGGAAGATCATCTGCACGTCGCGGCGGAGCGGGCGCATCGGGCCGACGCCGAGGTGCGTGATGTCCTGGCCCTCGAACTCGACCGTGCCGGCCGTGGGCTCCAGGAGCCGGGTGATCAGCCGGCCCATGGTCGACTTGCCGCAGCCGGACTCGCCGACGACGCCCAGGGTCTCGCCGGACTTCACCTCGAAGTCGAGGCCGTCGACCGCGCGGACCGCGCCGACCTGGCGCTGCAGCAGCCCCTTCTTGATCGGGAAGTGCTTCTGCAGCCCCGTCACCTTCAGCAGGGTCTCGCCGGGGGCGGCGCCCTTGGTGAGAGTGGCGCCGCCGCTCTGTGCAGGGATGGCCACTGCTTTGTCTCCCGCGTTCTCGCTCACAGCTTCGGCGCAATCTCTTCGATCCAGATACGCTCCCGCTGCTCCTGCGACATGTGGCAGGCGGCCCAGTGCTTGGCTCCGACCTCGGACAGCTCCGGGCGGACCGTGCGGGTGACGTTGTCCTTGGGCACGTCGGCGTACGGGCAGCGCGGGTTGAAGGCGCAGCCGGACGGGACGTTGATGAGGGAGGGCGGCGAGCCCTTGACCGGGATCAGGCGCTCCTGCTGGTCGCGGTCGAGACGCGGCATCGAGCCGAGCAGGCCCCAGGTGTAGGGGTGGCGGGGCTCGTAGAACACCTTCTCGGCCGGGCCGCGCTCGACGCAGCGGCCGCCGTACATCACCAGCAGGTCGTCGGCGAGTTCGGCGACGACGCCGAGGTCGTGGGTGATGACGATGACCGCGGAGCCGAACTCCTTCTGCAGGTCCCGGATCAGGTCGAGGATCTGCGCCTGGACGGTCACGTCCAGGGCGGTGGTCGGCTCGTCCGCGATCAGCAGTTCGGGGTTGTTCACCAGCGACATCGCGATCATCGCGCGCTGGCGCATACCGCCGGAGAACTCGTGCGGGTAGTTGTCCACCCGCTTGTCCGGCTGCGGGATGCCGACCCGGTCGAGCATCTCCACCGCGCGGCGCTTGGCGGCCTTCTTGTCCACCTTGTGGTGGACCCGGTACGCCTCCACGATCTGCTGGCCGATCGTGTAGTACGGGTGCAGCGCCGACAGCGGGTCCTGGAAGATCATCGCCATCTGGCGGCCGCGCAGCTTGCGCACCTCGTCGGGGTCGGCGGAGAGCAGCTCGGTGCCGTCCAGCCAGATCTCGCCGGAGATCTGGGCCTTGCGCTTGCCGTACTGGCCGGCGGTGTGCAGGCCCATGATGCCCAGCGAGGTCACCGACTTGCCGGAGCCGGACTCGCCCACGATGCCGAGGGTCTTGCCCTTCTCCAACTGGAAGGTGAGGCCGTCGACGGACTTGACCAGGCCGTCGTCGGTGGGGAAGTGCACCTTCAGGTCGCGTACTTCCAGGAAGGCGTTCGGCGCGGGCGAGGCGGCGGCGGGCTCGCCCACCGCGGCCCCGCTCTTGCTCAGTTCGGTCATGCGAGCCTCACTCGGGGGTCGATCACGGCGTACAGGACGTCCACCACGAGGTTGGCGATGAGCACCGCGAGAGAAGTGATCAGGGTGACGCCCAGAATGACGGGCAGGTCCTGGGTCTTGATCGCGTTGAGCACCGCCTGGCCGAGGCCGGGGAGGCTGAACGTCGTCTCGGTCAGGATAGCTCCGCCGATGAGGGCGCCGAGGTCCATGCCGAGCATGGTCAGGATGGGCGTCATCGTCGAGCGCATCGCGTGCTTGCCGATGACCACGGGCTCCGTGAGGCCCTTGGCGCGCGCGGTGCGGATGTAGTCCTCGCCGAGGATCTCCATCATCGTGGCCCGGGTGATGCGGGCGTACATCGCGGCGTAGAGGAAGGCCAGCGTGACCCAGGGCAGGATCATGCCGCCGATCCAGCCGCCGACGCTCTCCTCCAGGGGCACGTACTGGGCGTCGAGCCAGCCCAGTCCGTAGGAGAAGACCGCGAGGCTGAGCAGACCGGTGAAGTAGATGGGGAGGGAGACACCCGCGAGGGCGACGACCATGGCGCCGCGGTCCCACAGGGTGCCGCGCTTGAGCGCGGAGAGGACACCCGCCGCCAGGCCGAAGATCAGCCACAGCACGGCGGCACCGAGCGCGAGACCCAGGGTCACCGGGAAGCGGTCGGTGAGCACCGGCCAGATGGCCTGCTCGGTCCGGAAGGAGTAGCCGAAGCACGGGGCGGCGCACTCGGTGACGTCACCGCCGCCCGAGTAGGTGCGGCCGGTGAAGATGCCCTTGAAGAACTCCCAGACCTGGGCGTAGATCGGGTCGTTCAGACCCAGCTTGTCCGCCACCGCGGCCACCGAGGCGGGGTCGGCCTGCTTGCCCACGAAGCTCTGGGCGATGTCGACGCCGGCCCACTTGGGGATCAGGAAGAAGATGCTGAAGACAACGATGACGATGACCACGAGCATCACTACGGCGGCGAACAGCCGCCTGATGAGGTAAGCGAGCACAGCTAACGGCCCGCTGCGGACCGCGGGCCACCTACGGTCTCCCCCACTGTCTTATGGACGTGGGAGGTTCCCCCAGGTGGCCCGCGCTCACGCCGCGCCGGCCTTCACCTGCCTTTCGTGCCGTACGGCGGGTGTGCCGGTTACTTCGAGGACTTCAGGCCGAGGTTGACGAAGTCGTACATGCCGCTGTACCCGTCCGTCGTGTAGACGTTCGCCAGCCGGCTGGAGCGCCAGTTGATGAACTTCTCGAAGGTGAAGGGCAGGTAGTAGGCGCCGTCCATCACCTTGTGGTTGATCTCGGTGGCGACCTTGGCCTTGCCGGCGTCGTCCAGCGTGGTCAGGTAGTCGTCGAAGAGACCGTCGATCTCCTTGTCCTTGATGAGCGAGAAGTTGTTGTTCCCGCTCTCCAGGATGTAGTCGCTGTGCCACAGCGGCAGGCCGTAGCCCTGCACGGACGGGAAGTCCGGGCCCCAGCCCATGATGATGATGCCGTACTTCTTCTTCGCCACGTTCGCGGGTGCGCCGATGATGCTGGCGTACTGCGCGCCGTCGTACTGCTCGATCTCGGCGTCGACGCCGATCTTCTTCAGCGACGCCTGGAGCGACTCGGCGGTCGCGATCTCGACGGGCTTGTTGTTGCGGACCGCGATGTTGGTCTTGAAGCCGTTGGGCTTGCCGCAGGCCTTCAGCTCTTCCTTGGCCTTGGTGGCGTTGCCGCTCTTGTTGGCGCCGGCGATCTCGTACGGGTCGTACTTCTGGCCCTCGGCGCCCGGGACGGACGGCGGCAGCATGTTGGTGCCGATGTCACCACCGGCGACCGGGCCACCGCGCGCGGTCTGCAGCGAGACGTGGTCGGCGCCGTAGATCAGGGCCTTGCGGCACGCCTCGTTGTCGAACGGGGCGACGTTCTGCGCGAAGGCCGCGTACCGGATGTAGCCGGAGACCGGGTTGTCCAGGTTCTCCTTGTGCTGCTTCAGGGCGGTGGTGCGGCCCTGCGGGGAGAGACCGGTCTGGGCCAGGTCCACGTCGTAGTCGCCGGCGATCAGACGGGCGTCCAGGTCGTTGGCGTTGGTGAAGAACTTGATCGAGATCTTGTCCGGGTACGCCTTGCGGACCGGGTCGGAAGCCTGCTTCCACTCCGGGTTGCGGACCAGGACCAGGTTCTTGCCCGGGGTGTACGACTGGAACTTGTACGGGCCGGAGGAGAACGGGTGCAGGCTGTACTTGGACTTGGTGTCCTTGTCCTGGCGGACCGGGGAGGCCGAGGTGAGCGCCAGCATCTCCTCGAAGTCCGAGTTGGCCTTCGGCAGCTTGAAGACGATCGTGGTGTCGTCCGGCGTCTCGATGGCCTTCAGGCCCAGCTTGTCCTTGGCCTTGTCCTTGTACGGGCCCTTGTACTCGTCCTTGGGGTCGAGCACCTCCTTGAGGTACGTCGGACCGCCGGACAGCACGTCCTGCGCCCAGACGCGCTCGATGCCGTACTTGACGTCCTTGGAGGTGATCGGCTTGCCGTCCTCCCAGGTGACGCCCTCACGCAGCTTGTACGTGTAGGTCTTGCCGTCGTCCGAGACCTCGGCGACCGAGGTGGCGAGGTCGGGGGTGACCTCCGCGCCCGCCTTGCCCGGCTCGGTCTTGTTGGTGACGAGCTGACGGCTGTAGTAGCGGGAGAAGTTCCACATGAAGCCGTAGTAGCCGCGCGTGGTGTCCCACGAGTCGGCGTCAGAGGTGCTGGCGAACTTCAGCTCGCCGCCCTTCTTGGCCAGCGAAGCCTGGGCGACCTTGTTGTTCGCGGCGTCGAAGCCGGCGGCGCCGTTCTTCGATCCCCCGTTGTCGCTGTCACCGCCGCCGCACGCTGCCGTGGTCAGCAGCGCGGCGACCACGGCGGCAGCCGCCATGATCTGCTTGCGCCGCCCTGAGGTGCGTTGGGTAGTCACGATCTCGGATCCTCCGGATTAGATGAGAGACACCGTGCGGAAACCACGGGTCGCCTTGCGGTACGGCAGGTTCAGCGGGAGCCCTTCGGGTCCAGCGCGTCTCGTACGCCGTCGCCGAAGAGGTTGAAGGCAAGAACGGTGATGAAGATCGCCACGCCCGGGACCACCATGTACATCGGGTCCGAGTCGTAGTAGTCGATCGCGCTGGAGAGCATCTGTCCCCAGGAGGCGGTGGGCGGCTTGACGCCCACGCCCAGGAAGCTGAGCGCCGCCTCGGTGAGGATGTTGGTGGGGATCATCATCGTCGTGTAGACGATGATCGGCGCGACCAGGTTGGGCAGCAGTTCCTTGAACAGGATGTAGAACCGCCCCGCGCCCAGTGACCTGGCCGCCTCCACGTACTCCCGTTCTCGCATCGAGATGGTCTGGCCGCGTACCACCCGCCCGATGTAGGGCCAGCCGAAGAATCCGATGACCAGGATCATCACGAACAGACGCACGCCGGTGCCACTGAGGCCCAGCAGTTCGTTCGGCATCACGGAGACCAGCGCGATGATGAAGAGCAACTGCGGGAAAGCCAGCAGGCCGTCCATGACCCGGCTGACGAGGGAGTCGACCCAGCCGCCGAAGAAGCCGGCCAGCACGCCGAGGACGGTGCCGATGACGACGGCGACGACGGCGGACAGGAAGCCCACCAGCAGCGAGATCCGGGCCCCGTAGACGATGCGGGCGAAGATGTCGCGGCCGTTGACGGGCTCGACGCCCAACAGGTGGTCGCCGCTGATGCCGCCGAGGGAGCCGATCGGCGTACCGAACAGCGGGTCGATCATGTCCTCGTTGTGGGCCTCGGGGTCCTGCCCCACGAGGTGGGCGATCACGGGCGCGAGCAGGGCGATCGCGATCAGGACGAGCACCACCACACCGCCCGCGAGGGCGAGCTTGTCCCGCTTCAGGCGCTCCCAGGCGATCCGGCCCAGGGAACGCCCCTGTACCGACTTCGACTCGGCGCCGGCAACCGCCGCTTCCTCGGCCGCACTGGGGGCCGCTTCCGCGGTCGGCTCGTGCAATGGTGCCGTCATCTGGCAGGGACCCCTCTCAACCGGCGGTAGCCGGCCCGCACTTGCCGCTGTAGCGGCGTGATCAGTCCGTCGTACTCAGGGCGGACGCCCCTTTGTGCCGGAGTCTTCAATGGTTTGGCGATCTGTTGCCAGACTTGGCGGTGAATGGATGCGCAACCGTGATGCGGTTTGAGGATTTCCGTTATACGGACAGTGGGTAACGGGGTCCGGACACGGGCAAACTGGGACATCACGTTCTTACTGGTGGTTATGATCCGACTCTACGCGCGGAGACCGGTTCATTCCGACTGCGGAACCATTCGCTCCGTTTTTCAGTGCCGGCCACTCGCCGGAGGATAGCCGTACCCGCCGGCGGGGGCCTGGGCGGGAGCCGCGTGGGCCTCGCGGTCGTAGAACGGCCGGGCGTGCGAGCGCAGCCACATGGCGACCGGGTCGAGCGCGTCGGAGATCGCCACGGTGGAGACCGGCAGCCCGTCCGGCACCGCGCCGACCGAACCGCGCATCATCGCGCGCACCGCCTCCACGGCCGGCGGGGAGGTGTCGTACACGTCCAGGCCGATGGCGAGGTACGGCGCGCCGAGGGCGGGCTGCACCCAGGCGCGGCGCAGCGAGCGGACGGCCGGGGTGCGGTGGGCGTTCTGCGTGAGCAGGGCGTAGAACTGCGGGATCTCGATGGCCGGATCGGACAGCCGCAGCGGCCCCGCGGGCTGGCGGTCCAGGCCGGTGGCGATGCGGCGCAGGTCGAGCCAGGGGATGCCGACGCCGCCGCCCGGGGCGTGCGGGTTGAGCCAGAGGCCGTAGCGGTCGGGGTAGAGGGCGCGGGCCACCTCCAGGCCGTCGACGACCTCGTACGACCTGTTCCAGCCGCTGGCCGACAGTTCCTGGGCGGAGGTGACGCAGGGCGCGTAGCCGTAGCCGTCGACCTCCATCTTCCCGTACTGGGCGTCCGCGGAGCCGGCCTGGCCGTGCCACAGCAGCATCCACACCTGCCCGGAGGCCGGGGCCGACAGGGCGCGCAGGAGCGCCTCGTAGGCGTCGTAGCGCCCGGGCGTCACCTGGCGCAGCATGTGCTCGACGTGCCCGGCTGCGGCGGTCCCGCTCGCGCTCACCTGTTACCGACCCTTCGAGAATCGTCCCCTGGTTGGGGACCAGCTTAGGGCGCCCCGGCACCGGAGGGCGCGTGCGTGCCGGGACGCGCCTCGGTGCCGGGCGTGACGCCGGCCGGCCGGGCGGCGGCTACAACTCCCCTTGGTAGAACGGCCGCACCCGCTCGCGCAGCCAGTCGCAGACCGGGTCCTGGGCCGCCTCCAGCAGGATGAGGTTGACCGGCCACGGGACCGGCGCCCGTCCCAGGGCGCGGCCCAGGGCCTCCAGCGGCAGGGTCCGCGCGTCACCCTCCCAGTGGGTCAGTTCGACGCCGACGAACAGGACCGGCGCCGCGGTCTCGACGGCGGCCAGACAGCGGCGGGCGCTGCGTACGACGCCGATGGCGGCGAACTCGGCACCGGCCGCGGCGAGGAAGTCGACCGGGTCCTCCTGCCAGTCGGGCTCGTAGAGCCGGACCCGGCCGCCGCTCGCCGGCCCGTCCAGCGGGGTGCGCCCGGCCCGGCACAGCTCGGCCACGGCCGGCGGCGGCAGCGGGATGCCGACGACACCGTCCGGGTTGACGGCGATGCCGACGTGCGGGGGCAGACCGCGGGCGAACTCGACCGCCGGGGCGACGGTGAACGCCATGTGCGCGCCCGCGACCTGCCGGAGCTGCTCCTCGGAGCTGAACACCGGTACGTACGCCTGGCCCTCGATCTCCAGCGTGGGCAGGTCGAGGGGCCCGCTGTGCGGACCGCCGCCCTGGGGCAGCGGGACCCAGACGAGGCCGCGGCCGAGCACCTCGACTATCCGGCCGCCGGCGCCCGGCACGCCGAGGGAGGCCGAGAGCACCTCTTCCAGCTCGTTGCCGGGCCAGCCGCCGTGCGCGTGGGGATGTGCCCGCGCCGGGAAGTCCGCGGAGAAGTCCGCCGGGAAGTCCATCTGCCTACCGCCTGTGTGGAACCGCTGCTGGGGCTGGAAAGGCTAACCCGTACGGCCGGCCCTCCCGCGGCCCGCCGGTGTCCCGCTCCCCTCGCCGGGGGCCGGTCAGCCTGTGAAGGCGATGCGGCTCAGGGTGTCCGCCGCCGCCCGGTCCAGGAGGATCGCCGAGGTGCACCCGGCCGGCAGGGAGCCCTGCTCCGCGCCGCGCACCAGGCGGGTGGTGGCCGCGCGGTGCCGGAGGAACGCGTACCGGGAGACGCCCCGGCCGCGCTCGCGCTGCCCGGCCAGCGCCCGTTCGGCGCCGACGTCGAGGAGCAGCAGGTGCAGGGTGCCCTCCCGGCGGCGGGCCTCGCGGGCCAGCCAGCCGCGCACCCACGCCTGCGTGCCGCAGTCGTGCACGACCACGCCCTCGCCGGAGCGCAGCGCCCGGCGCAGCCCGGCGAAGTGGGCGAGACGGACGAGCGGGCGGTAGAGCCCGTACGGCAGTAAGCGCGGCATCCGCCGGTCCCAGCGGTCGCGGGTGTCCTGGGAGTCGATGCGCCGGCCGCGCACCGTGCGCTCCATCAGCGTGGACTTGCCGCTGCCGGGCAGGCCGGTGACGACCACCAGGTCCCGGGGTCCGAACAGCAAGGCGTGCGGGCTGTGGCCGTCTCTGTCCCGCAGATCGCGGACGACGGACGCGGGCAGTTCGGCGCACACCTCCCGGGCCGGTGCGCCGGGCTGCTCGGGCAGTGCGAGACCCGAGGTCGTGGCGTACGCCGTGGTCCTGTTCACCGTGATCGTCCTCCCCTGGGGCGGTACGAGTCCCCTCCCCGTCGAGTGTAAAGAGAAGGTAATGCGGAGGTCTCGTGTTTTCGTTCGCTTACTGCCACAAGCCGGTTACAGATCGCGGGCCTGCCGTGAGCGGGCCCGCCGTGCAATGATGGCGACGCCAACTGCATACCGGCCGTTCGAATCCGCGCGGGAGAGTCCCCGGTCCGCACCGGGGCGCCGAAGGAGCAAGTCCCTCCCTTGAATCTCTCAGGCCCCCATTACCGCGCGGGCGAGGCACATCTGAAAAGCGGGCCGCCCCGGTGGCCCCACCCAAGGTGCAAGTCCCGGCCGCCGCGCTCCGGTGGCCGAGGCGAACCTCTCAGGTTCCGATGACAGATGGGGAGGACCGACCTCGCCCGTCCTGCCCTGGGAGACGACCGATGAGCAGTACCGACCCCCGGCGCCCGCGCCGCACCGCGCTCGACGCGCTGCACCGTTCGCTGGGCGCGAGCATGACCGACTTCGCCGGCTGGGACATGCCCCTGCGCTACGGCTCCGAACGCGACGAGCACACCGCGGTGCGCACCCGCGCCGGGCTCTTCGACCTCTCCCACATGGGCGAGATCACGGTCACCGGCCCCGAGGCGGCCCGCCTGCTGGACCACGCGCTGGTCGGCAACATCGGCGCGGTGCGGCCCGGCCGCGCCCGGTACACCATGATCTGCCGCGCGGACGGCGGCATCCTGGACGACCTGATCGTCTACCGCCTGGCGGGGACCGGGGCGGAGGCCGGGGCGCCGGCCGAGGTGGAGGCCGGCGCGGGGGCCGGGGCGGAGGCTGGGGCCGGGGCGGCGGCCGAGGCGGGGGCCGGGGCGGCGGCCGAGGCGGGGGCCGGGGCGGGGGCCGGGGCCGGGTCCGCCCGTTATCTGGTCGTCGCCAACGCCTCCAACGCCCAGGTGGTCCTGGACGCGCTGACCGAGCGGGCGGCCGGCTTCGACGCCGAGGTCCGCGACGACCGCGACGCCTACGCGCTCCTCGCCGTGCAGGGCCCGGAGTCCGCGGGCATCCTCAAGGGGCTCACCGACGCCGACCTGGACGGTCTGAAGTACTACGCGGGCCTGCCCGGCACCGTCGCCGGCGTCCCCGCGCTGATCGCCCGCACCGGTTACACCGGCGAGGACGGCTTCGAGCTGTTCGTCGCGCCGGCCGACGCCGAGCCGCTGTGGCGGGCGCTGACCGAGGCGGGCGCCCCGGCCGGGCTGGTGCCGTGCGGCCTGTCCTGCCGCGACACGCTCCGCCTGGAGGCGGGCATGCCGCTGTACGGGCACGAGCTGACCACCACGCTGACGCCCTTCGACGCGGGGCTCGGCCGGGTGGTCAAGTTCGAGAAGGACGGCGACTTCGTGGGCCGCGCCGCGCTCGCCGAGGCCGCCGCCCGGGCCGAGCACAGCCCGCCCCGGGTGCTCGTCGGCCTGGTCGCCGAGGGCCGCCGGGTGCCGCGCGCCGGGTACGCGGTCGTCGCCGGCGGCGAGGAGGTCGGCGAGGTCACCTCCGGCGCCCCGTCCCCGACCCTCGGCAAGCCGATCGCCATGGCGTACGTCGACGCCGAGTTCGCCGCCCCGGGCACCCCGGGCGTCGGCGTGGACATCCGCGGCACCCACGAGCCGTACGAGGTCGTGGCGCTGCCGTTCTACAAGCGCCAGAAGTAGCGCCGGCCCGGACGGTCCGGACGCGATCCGGCCGGTGCGGGCAGAGCGGGCATCCCGCTCGACCTGGGCCGCCCGGCAGTCCCGGACGGCACCGGCCGGTGGGGCCGCGCGCGGGGTGCCGAAGGTGACCCCGCGCACATTTCCGCCGCTCGGCCGGGTCCCCGATACTCCCCAGTACTCCCCCCTTCACCAGCACTCCCCCGCATACAGGAGAATTCAGGCCATGAGCAACCCCCATGAGCTGCGTTACAGCAAGGAGCACGAGTGGCTGTCGGTCGCCGAGGACGGCGTCTCGGCGGTCGGCATCACGGAGCACGCGGCCAACGCGCTCGGTGACGTCGTCTTCGTCCAGCTCCCCGAGGTCGGCGCCGTCGTCTCGGCGGGCGAGACCTGCGGCGAGCTGGAGTCGACCAAGTCCGTCTCCGACCTGTACTCCCCCGTCTCCGGTGAGGTCACCGAGGTCAACGAGGACGTCGTCGACGACCCGTCGCTGGTGAACTCCGCGCCCTTCGAGGGCGGCTGGCTGTTCAAGGTGCGCGTCACCGAGGAGCCGGGCGACCTGCTCTCCGCCGACGAGTACACCGCCTTCTCGGCCGGCTGACGGGCGAGGACACGATGACCCTCCTGAACACGTCCCTGCACGAGCTGGACCCGGACGTCGCCGCCGCCGTCGACGCCGAGCTGCACCGCCAGCAGTCCACCCTGGAGATGATCGCCTCCGAGAACTTCGCCCCGGTGGCGGTCATGGAGGCCCAGGGCTCGGTCCTGACCAACAAGTACGCCGAGGGCTACCCGGGCCGCCGCTACTACGGCGGCTGCGAGCACGTCGACGTGATCGAGCAGATCGCGATCGACCGGGTGAAGGCGCTCTTCGGCGCCGAGCACGCCAACGTGCAGCCGCACTCGGGCGCCCAGGCCAACGCGGCGGCGATGTTCGCGCTGCTCAAGCCGGGCGACACGATCATGGGCCTGAATCTCGCCCACGGCGGTCACCTGACCCACGGCATGAAGATCAACTTCTCCGGCAAGCTCTACGACGTGGTCGCCTACCACGTCGGTGACGACGGCCGGGTCGACATGGCCGAGGTCGAGCGCCTCGCCAAGGAGAAGCAGCCGAAGCTGATCGTGGCCGGCTGGTCCGCCTATCCCCGGCAGCTCGACTTCGCCGCGTTCCGCCGGATCGCGGACGAGGTCGGCGCGTACCTGATGGTCGACATGGCGCACTTCGCCGGTCTGGTCGCGGCGGGCCTGCACCCGAACCCGGTCCCGCACGCGCACGTCGTGACGACCACCACGCACAAGACGCTGGGCGGCCCGCGCGGCGGTGTGATCCTCTCCACGGCCGAACTGGCCAAGAAGATCAACTCCGCTGTCTTCCCCGGTCAGCAGGGCGGCCCGCTGGAGCACGTGATCGCCGCCAAGGCGGTCGCCTTCAAGGTCGCGGCCGGCGAGGAGTTCGCCGACCGCCAGCGCCGTACGCTGGAAGGCGCACGCATCCTGGCCGAGCGCCTGGTACGGGACGACACCAGGGCGGCGGGCGTCTCCGTCCTCTCCGGCGGCACCGACGTCCACCTGGTCCTGGTCGACCTGCGCGACTCCGAGCTGGACGGACAGCAGGCCGAGGACCGTCTCCACGAGGTCGGCATCACGGTCAACCGCAACGCCGTCCCGAACGACCCGCGGCCGCCGATGGTGACCTCCGGTCTGCGCATCGGTACGCCGGCGCTGGCCACCCGCGGCTTCACCGCCGAGGACTTCACCGAGGTCGCGGACGTGATCGCCGAGGCGCTGAAGCCGTCGTACGAGGCATCGGCGCTGAGCGCCCGGGTGAAGGCCCTGGCCGACAAGCACCCGCTGTACCCGGGCCTGAACAAGTAGGACCCCGGCCACCGCAGCACCCGGGGCGCCCGCCCGCCACAAGTGAGCGCGGCGCCCCACCCCGCACGCCCCTCTGCACCACCCCCGTATTGAGGAGTTCCCCGTGGCCATCTCGGTCTTCGACCTGTTCTCGATCGGCATCGGTCCGTCGAGTTCGCACACGGTCGGCCCGATGCGCGCGGCCCGCATCTTCGCCCGCCGCCTGCGCAACGAGGAACTCCTGCCTCGCGTCGCCGCCGTCCGGGCCGAGCTGTACGGCTCGCTGGGCGCGACCGGCCACGGCCACGGCACCCCGAAGGCGGTGCTGCTGGGCCTGGAGGGCGACTCCCCGCGCACGGTGGACGTGGAACGGGCCGACGACCGCGTCGAGGCGATCAGGGAGACGGGCCGCCTGCGCCTGCTCGGCGACCACGAGATCCCCTTCTCCTTCGACGACGACCTGGTCCTGCACCGCCGCGAGACACTCCCGTACCACGCCAACGGCATGACGCTGTGGGCGTACGACGCCGAGGGCACGGAGCTGCTCTCCAAGACGTACTACTCGGTCGGCGGCGGGTTCGTCGTGGACGAGGACGCGGTGGGCGCGGACCGGATCGTGCTCGACGACACGGTGCTGAAGCACCCCTTCCGCACCGGCGACGAGCTGCTGCGCCTGACCCGGGAGACCGGCCTGTCGATCTCCGCGCTGATGCTGGAGAACGAGCGCGCCTGGCGCACCGAGGACGAGATCCGCGCGGGGCTGCTGGAGATCTGGCAGGCGATGCGGGCGTGCGTGTCGCGCGGCATGTCCCGCGAGGGCATCCTGCCGGGCGGTCTGAAGGTGCGCCGCCGGGCCGCGAACACCGCCCGCAAACTGCGCTCCGAGGGCGACCCGCTGGCCCTCGCGATGGAGTGGATCACGCTGTACGCGATGGCCGTGAACGAGGAGAACGCGGCCGGCGGCCGGGTCGTGACCGCCCCCACCAACGGCGCGGCGGGCATCATCCCGGCCGTCCTGCACTACTACATGAACTTCGTGCCCGGCGCCGACGAGGAGGGCGTGGTCCGCTTCCTGCTCGCGGCCGGCGCGATCGGCATGCTCTTCAAGGAGAACGCCTCCATCTCCGGCGCCGAGGTCGGCTGCCAGGGCGAGGTCGGCTCGGCCTGCTCGATGGCGGCGGGCGCGCTGGCGGAGGTGCTGGGCGGCTCCCCCGAGCAGGTGGAGAACGCGGCCGAGATCGGCATGGAGCACAACCTCGGCCTGACCTGCGACCCGGTGGGCGGTCTGGTCCAGATCCCGTGCATCGAGCGCAACGGCATGGCCGCGGTGAAGGCGGTCACCGCCGCCCGGATGGCGATGCGCGGCGACGGCAGCCACAAGGTCTCCCTCGACAAGGTCATCAAGACCATGAAGGAGACCGGCGCCGACATGTCCGTCAAGTACAAGGAGACGGCGCGGGGCGGGCTCGCGGTGAACATCATCGAGTGCTAGGCGGATGGGGCCTGATCCGCACGTTTCCCTGCGTTCCACGCAGGTGGGACCCAGCGGACGTGGCTACGGCCCCGGCTGTTCCCTGGTCTGCGGACCGGGCTGTGGAACCGGGGCCGCGGGCGGGTGGCCCGGGCCCCGATGTCGTGCGGTGCTGAATCTGCGGACGAGGGGTGATTCGGCCAGGGTGAAAAGGAGATGGGCGAGAAGCAGCGAAACCGCGAGCGCGACCAGCAGGATCCCGGCGCGGGCGGCCTGTGACGGAGGGTCGTCCGCGACGAACCACGTGTGTGCGTACGTCAGGACCAATTCGTGCACCATGTAGAAGGCGAACGAGAGTTCTCCGAGACGGACCAGTGTCTTTCCTCGGAAGTGTGATGTCGTTCCCTTTCGGTCGGCTTCAGCGGCGGCCACCACCAGTGGCGTGAGCCAGAGCGCCGCCGTACCACCCATGTAGTACAGATAGGGGAGATGGGAGCTGACCGCATAACCGCCGGCGGCAATCAGGAATGCCGGCAGCACACCCAGCCGTGGCCAGGCGTCCGCGCACACCAGCAGCGCGACCGCCATGCCCAGGACGAACTCGATCGCCCTGACCGGCGGGAAGAAGTAGACGAACCAGATCTGCTCGAAAGACAGCGAACCGTCCGCGACGGGCGGCAGGGCGACACCGCCGATCAGGTACCGCGCGATCACCGGCACCAGCAGGGTGAGTGTGGCCAGCGCACCGGCCAGTACCCGGAGCATCCGCACCGGCGCCCGCCTCAGTACCCGCAGCAGCGCCGGGAAGCACAGGTAGAAGAACAGTTCGCAGGAGAGCGACCAACTGACGGTGTTCATGGCG
The DNA here is from genome assembly GCF_039542605.1 of Streptomyces ziwulingensis. Classification (NCBI taxonomy): domain Bacteria; kingdom Bacillati; phylum Actinomycetota; class Actinomycetes; order Kitasatosporales; family Streptomycetaceae; genus Streptomyces; species Streptomyces ziwulingensis. The sequence goes on along the minus strand of NZ_BAABIG010000072.1, from coordinate 21,701 downwards.
GTCGGAACCGTCATGCTGGGGACCCACGCCTGCACGAGGAGAAGGCTCGCGAGGGTGTCCGGGACGGCGAACGGTCGGGCCATGGCGAGCATCAGCGCCGCCGCCAGCGCGAACGTCACGAGATGGTTGGGAAAAATCTTCACGAGCCGGCGTCGCCAGATGCGCGGAGCGGTGTCGTTCGGTCGCGCCGACCACGTCAGCACGAAGCCGCTGAGGACGAAGAAGAAAGTGACACCGTAGGAGCCGGCGCTGACGAAGATCTTTTCCAGTCCCTCTCCGACGGAGCCACCGAGGTACCTGCCTTGCGCCGTGGCGTGGAAGGCGAACACGAGCAGGGCCGCGATGAATCGTAATCCGGTCAGAGAGGGCAATCTGGCGGCGTAGGGCTGCCCTGGTGACGGCATCGGTTCTGCCTTCCGGTTCTGAGCGGGGCTCGACGGTGCGCATCAGGAACGGCCTCACGAGGCGCGGGCCGAGGGACGCTCTCAGGTGGCAGGCGGCTGCAGTCGGCCCATGAGGGCAGCCACTTCACGGTGCGGACCGCAGTCGCGCTGTGTGAATTCCTTGAGGACCCGATCTCTGACCTCGGGTTCCTGCTCCTGGCTCAGCTTGAACATGCCGTCGGCTCTCGACACCACCACTCGGAACGCTCCGACGCCGGGAACGATCTTCCGGAAGTAGTCGAGAGATTCCGACATGTCCCAGTCGCCCCCGAATTCCCCCTCGAAATCCCCGACCGTGGACTTGACGACTTCCAGTGTCTCTTCCACAGAAGTGATCTTCTCCAGCACACCACGCACATGCACCGTCGCGAAGTCCCACGTCGGCGCCGCCGGCGTCAGGCGGTAGATCGACGGTGAGACGTAAGCGTTGGGCCCGCTGAAAGCAAGCAGTACCGGGTTTCCCGACCGCAGCTTCTCCCAGTGCGGGTTCTGTCGATTCATATGCCCCAGCAGAATGTCTTCCGACGTCTCGGCAGCACTCTTGGCTTTCGCTCCCGGATCGCGAATCACGGGTACGTTGGTGGCGAACGGCCCATGGCCCGCACCACCATTGCTGACGAGCAAGGCCAGCGGGTAACGGCGGATCAGATCGTCTATCCATGCGTCGGCCGGCTCGCGGTAGAGATCCGGAACAAAAAGGCAGGGCCTGCCCTCTTCGGACACCGGGTGAGCGCCCCTCTCACTTTCCTGACCCGATCCCCCTGTCACAGCTCCTCGCTCTCCGCCAAGGCCCGGGCGGCCGCATCGTCGAGACTGAGCGACACCCACTTCTCGAACTCGATGCCCGACTGCTCCGCGGCTTTGCACCAGCGCTGGACCCGCGTGCCAGGGAATTCGAGACGTCGTGTCACATCCAAGGCCTTCTCGGTCTCGCCGGATTCCCTGATGAAGTGACGCAACTGCTTTGTGGTCCAGTTGAGCACCTCAGCGCGACTGAGCAGCTCCTCCTGCTCGTCGACCGGGAGCGAGGCGACTTCGGCATGGTGCTGGAAGGTCAGCTTGGCACGCCGCCGGCGCATCTCGAACCGGCGTGACACCCACGCGTAGTTGCGCAGCGTCTGGTACTTGAGGCCCACCGCGCGGATGCCGCGCTGATACCTGTCGTCGTAGTGGTCCTTCCCGTAGACGAGCCAGTCGCCCAGCCACCACGAGGAGGAGTCCAGCAGCCCCGCGATCTGGGAGCCGGCATGCTCCCATTCCTCGAAACTGAGGTCGCTCGGAATCTGCAGCCCCACTCGCGTCGTCACGACCCCGGACCCGCGTGACGCCCCCTCACCGGGCGGCCTGCGGCGCGGTTGCTCGAGGGGGGACGACCGGGGAGTTCTCGTGGCCCGGCTGCCATTGACGTCGGTGGTCGTGTTCATCAGGACACCTCCCCGTGAGAACGGCACAAAGGGGCAAACCCTCAAGAGGCCCCTCAGCCACGAATAATCTCTGCAGCAGACCGCGCGCCGGGTGGCCCCACGTTCCGCACCCGACGACTCACCGATCTTCAAGTAACTGTCAGTCCCGAAAGGGTGAGAGATGCACTTATTCGGCATGGCAGCGGCACGGCAACGGCATTCTCGGGAGTGCGGAGAACGCGCCAGTGGCCCACCATTCGAGGAAATTTGCTCAACGCTAGTCAAGACCATAGGCGTTGCACTGGCAAGACCAAGTACAACGGCGCACCACGACTTACACGAGTCTGTCACCGTGTGTATACGGTAATCACCGCGAGTGATATGTTTGCTCACGCGCTTTCGCGGCCGATGCCAGTCGAGCAGCAGGTGCCGTTTTCCGGCCAGCCGGACCGGCCCTATCAGCGGCCACTTCACCCTCTTACAGGGCTGACGCAGCCAGACCTGCACCCACCCCGATCGATATCAGCCACTCGCCGCGCAAACCGCGCCACCGAATCAAGATGCGGTTAAGATCCACGCACATGCAACCAGCCGTATGCTGGCTGCATCTACCGTCCCTCCTCGTGGTTTACGCGCAGAAAATCTTGACTCCTGTGGTTCACGAAAGGTGACAAACGGTGGTGCACTGCGCAGACGGTCCAGATATCGCAGGGTCAGTGGCATCCGCAGCGGCAGAGACCTCATTCAAGAGGTTCACCTCACAGCTTTTCAGACACCTGCTGCGAGCCGATCAGCATCGGTGGGCCCAAACTTATCTCGCCGGATTACTAGTCACTCCGGGCAAGAAATCCATACCCCGACTGGCCCGGAGTGTCGGTTCCTCGCCCTCGACCGCGCACGCGCTGCGCCAGTTCATCAACGTCAGTCCCTGGGACTGGAAGCCGGCCCTGCAGGAGATCGCCGCGTGGGCCCAGGAGGAGTCCAGCCGTGCTTGCGCCTGGTCGATAGGCCGGTCGCTGCAGCCCAAACGGGGTGAGCAGTCGGTAGGGGTCCACCCGTACACGGACCCGGTCTCGGGACGCATCTTCAACTGCCAGGTGGCGCTGGGCATGTTCCTGACGATCGGCGCGACTCCGGTCCCCACCAACTGGCGCCTGTTCCTGCCCCGGAGCTGGGCCAATGACCCCACGCGCCGCAAACGCACCCGCATCCCGGACACCGAGCATCACCGGCCGTTGTACAAGCACGCCCTGGAGCTGGTGGACTCCCAGGCCCAGCACTCCGCCTCCGTCCCCATTGTCCTGGACATGCGGCACGACCCGGACGTCAGGCTCCTGCTTCCCGCCCTCCGCCGACGCGGCCACCGCATGGTCATCGCCGTTCCGCCGACCCTCAAGGTCAGGCCCGACGACCCCGTCCGCGAACCAGTGCCGGGAGTCGTGAACGCCAGGACGTGCGTGGCGACCGGTCCGGTGAGTGAGGTACTCGTGCCGGTGGGGCCCGAGGGGGTGCTGCGGCGCAAACGCGTCCGGTCCGTTCCCGTCCGGCTTCCGCGCCAGCAGGTGGACCCCGCCGACAATGAGCCGTACCGGCTCTTCGGGGAGTGCGGTCCGGACGGCGGTCCGCTCTCTTTGTGGGTGACCACCTTCCCGCGGCACAAGCTCGCCCATGCGGCATCGCTCACGGCGCTGGCCCGCTGCACCGCATCCGTCATCAGCGACATGGAGGACTCCGTCGGCCTGATCGACTTCGAGGGCCGCTCCTATCCCGGCTGGTACCACCACATGACGCTGGCTTCGGCGGCGTACGCCTACAGCCGACTGGTGTGCGGAGCCACGTCCGGCGGCTCATGAGGCCCGGTGCTCCGTCATGAAGTCGGCCGCCACCTTCAGCAGTGCGTCAGCCGCGCTGAAGAGGGCGATGTGGTCGCCATGGGGCTCCACCCGCAGTCGCCCGGCGGCCAGGTGGGCGGCCACGCGTTCGGAGCCGGCCGGGTGGGCGATGTCGTCGTCCCTGCTGGTGACGACCAACGTGGGCTGGTCCACCCTCGGCAGATAGGGCCCGACGTCCGTGCTCGTGATGCCGGTGTTGAGCCTGCAGTACCGGTAGAGCAGTTCGGCTGTGGCATACGGGTAGAGCACGAGGTGTGCGACATCGGCGGGTGTGCTGGTGAGCATGGCCTGGCAGAAGGCGGCGTGCACCACTCGCGCGGAGGGGCGGCTGCGCGCCGCGGTCGTCATCAGCTCGATGAGGTCGTGCTGGTGCTTGGTCTCCAGGCTTCGGTCGGCGAATCCGTACGCGCCGTGCCACAGACTCAGCGAGGAGACCCTTTCGGGCCGTTCGGCCGCCGCCGCCAACGCGATCACCGCGCCTCCGCACAGGCCGACGACGTGGGCGCGGGAGACGCCGTGGTGGTCCAGCGTCGTGAACAGATCCGAGGCCTGCGCGGCGATGTCGACGCGGTGATCACCGCAATGGCCGGAGGCGCCGAACAGTCCCCGGCTCTCCCAGGTCAGCACCCGCCGGTCGCGGGCCAGGTATCTGAGCCAGGTCTCCGTCAGCACTGCGGGCATGCCGCAGGCGGGGATGAGGACGGCGGCCTCGTCCCCTTCCCCCGCCGCGTACACGTTCAGCGGAACTCCGTCCGAAGACAGGACGGTCTCCTTGCGGGCGAATGCCTCGAAGCTGCCCCGGACCACTTCGGCGACTGTCCGGTCGACCTCGTGGAGCAGATCCACCGGCACGACGGAGGCCCGGGTCACCCATTCCGTGAGGGCCAGGCGCCGGCTGATGACCCGCTCGAACACCTGGAGGTCGTCGAAGACCGCGTCGAAGGCCGGTGCCAGACCGGCGACTCCGGCGCGTGACGCGACCCTCTCCAGCAGTTTCGCCAGTGCCCTCCCTTGTGCGGCCGGCATGCCGGGAGGCACCACGACGCCTTCGCGGTTCACGGGAACGACCCGGGCGGGCACGTCGAGTCCTTCGGCGAGCGGCCGCACCGACAGCACGCGCGCCACGAGGTCCGCAACGGCCCTCTGTGTCTTCCGGCCCAGCATCCGGCGGTCTCCTCCACTACGAGCTGTGCGGGGTCAGCGGACGGGGAAGCGGTGCCCCTTCGTCGTGGTGGTCACCTTGCGGTTGTGGGTGTAGGTGTCGTTTCCCGCCACGAGGACCGCGCCGTACTCCTCCAGACTCACCCGGCCTCCGTACTCGTCGACCTCTTCGGTGCCGGGGTAGACATCGACGCACGTCGGCACGTAGCGGCCGGCGAAGCCCATCCGCATCTCCTTGTCCGGGGCGACGTGCGGCTTCGAGGCGTGCATGAGCGTGGACCAGAACAGGATCGCCTCACCGGGCTTCATGACCATCGACACGGCCTGGTCCTCGTCCGGCCGCCAGTTGGGGTCCTTCTGCAGGTCCCGGTAGTCGTAGCCGTAGAAACCGCGGGTGACACCGTCCTTGTTCTGGTGGTTGATCTTGTCCGGCTGGTAGTGCATGCCCTTGGACTCGTCGTAGTGCATCGTGCGGTGCGACCCCGGGATGAACTGCAGACAGCCGGTGTCCTCCGCGGCCTCCGTGAACGCGGTCCACACGGTGATGGTGCCGCCGAACTCCTTCTGCTCCTGGGGCCATACGATCTGGGGCCGGCCGGAAGCGAAGGCGAACGTGTCGGCCTGGTGCCAGTCGGTGCCCTCGTCCCCCTGGTACTTCGGGAAGAACTCCGTCCGCCAGCACAGCACGTCGGGCCCCAGCACGGCGGTCACGCGGTCGACGATCTCCGGCCGGCAGATGTGGTCGGCCAGGAACGCGGAGTCGAGGTGCCGGTCGTAGTTGGCGATGTTCGTGTTCCCGGCCTGTGCCTCGCCCTCGTCGTAGACGGCGCTGCTGCGGTCCATGAGCCGGAGCCGCTCGCGACGCCACAGGCGCCGCATCTCGTCCTCCTCGTAGACCTTGAACGGGCCCAGGTAGCCGCGCTGGTGGAACGTTGCCACCTCGTCGGGTGTGGGGGTGAATGTCTGCTGCACTGCATTCGCCATGATCAGCCCTTCGCGGTCAGCCGTTCTTCCGTTTCTGTCTGCGCACGTTCTGTCTGCGCATCTCCTGTCTGCGCACGCACGATTTCCGACATCGCGTCGACGCTCGCCTCTTCGAGTATCGCCACGTCGAATTCGATGGCGAATCTTTCGTTGATCTGAGCGACGATACGGATCAGGGCCAGCGACGTGGCGCCCTGATCGAAGAGGTCCATGGCCGGATCGATGTCGTTTCGCTGCAGTACCTCACTGGCGATGCTCTCGACCGACCTGTGTATGTCGGTCTCCTCAGCACTCGATCGGTGCGGCGCGGTCATGACGTCGACTCCGTCGGTACCGCGGGTTCATGCTCCCAGCGCATCACGGTTCACCTTTCCCTGTAGCGTCATGGGCATTTCATGGATGATCTCGTAGGAAGAGGGACGGAGATGTCTCGGCAGAGCCGCCCGCGCACGCTGTTCGGCAGCGGCGATCAAATCGGCAGCGGATTTCTCGTCGACACCTGCCGCAGGGGCGGGCAGCAGATGGGCCACCAACCGGACATCACCCTTGCCGAAATCTCGCGCCGTGACAACAGCTCCCGTGATTCCGGGCATTCTCGAAAGAACTTCCTCGATTTCGCCGGGCTCGATCCGGTAACCGCGGACTTTCAGTTGTGCGTCCGCCCGCCCCAGGTAGACGAGGGCGCCTCCCAGGAGTCGGACCGCGCGGTCTCCCGACCGGTAGAGCCGCTCCTCACCCAGGCCGGGCGGTGCCGCCACGAAGCGTTCCGCCGTGAGGTCCGGGCGCCCCAGGTAGCCGCGGGCGACTCCGGAGCCGGCTATGTACATCTCGCCGGGCACTCCGTCGGGCACGGCCTGTCGCGCACCGTCCAGGAGGTGCACGCGCACCGCGGGCAGGGGCACACCGATGGGGCTGTCGCCGTCGCTGTCCAGGTCCGCGGCGGTGATGCGGCGCCAGGTGCAGTGCACCGTGGTCTCCGTGATCCCGTACATGTTGACAAGGCGGGGCTTGTCGTCGCCGTAGGTCTCGATCCACGGCTTGAGCAGTCGGGGGTCGAGCCGTTCACCGCCGAAGACCACCAGCCGCAGGGACGGACCGATCTTCTCCTCGGTTCCGCTGCCTCGGGGGAAGAGGGCACCGAGGAACTGGTGGAAGGCCGACGGGGTCTGGTTGAGGACGGTCACCTGCTGCGTGCGCAGCCACGAAGCGAGCAGGGAAGGCCATCTGGTGGCCGCTTCCGGCAGCAGCACGAGCCGTCCGCCGAACAGCAGCGCTCCCCAGATCTCCCACACGGAGAAGTCGAAGCTGATCGAGTGGAAGAGTGCCCAGGTGTCGCGGTGGTCGATGCCGAAGAGGGGTGCGGTCTGCTCGAAGAGGCTCACCGCGTTGCGGTGTTCGACGGCGACGCCTTTGGGCTCCCCGGTCGATCCCGAGGTGTAGATGACGTAGGCCAGGTGGTTCTCGCCCGGTTGTGCCGCGGGTCCCCCGGCGTCCGGCGGGGCCGCTGCCGCGGCGATCTCGGTTCTGCCGTCGCCGTGGGGTCCGGTCCACACGATGGCGGGATGGCGCCCCGTCATCACCTCGGCCGTGTCGGTGGCGGCCACCAGGATCGGTGCGCCGCAGTCCGCCAGCAGGAAGTCGATGCGCTCTGTCGGGTAGCCGGGGTCGATCGGTACGTAGGCTCCCCGCGCCTTGAGGATGCCGAGCATGGCGACGATCGCTTCCGTGCCGCGGCGGGCGCAGAGTCCGACCAGGACGTTCGGCCCCACTCCTTGTGCGCGAAGACGTGCGGCCAGCAGGTCGCTGCGGGCGTCGAGTTCCCCGTACGACACGGCTCCGTCCGGGGTGGACAGGGCCGTGCGTCGAGGGGTCGCGCGGGCACGGCTCGCGAAGATCTCGTGCAAGGTGCGTCCGGGCAGCATCGCTGGGCTCCCTCCGCGTCGGGCAGGGCTTGGTGGGGTCGGCGGGTGAGCCGGCGGGCAGCCCCGCCGCCGCCGTCCGTCCCGTCGCCAGGACATTCGTCGGGCGAGACGCCGGCCGGGGGGCGGCGGGCCCGGTGCTCACCCTGCCGGGCTCCACAGCGCCCCGCCGGGCAGGCGCTCGGCCAGCGACGCGGTGAAGGCGTCCGCGTCGTCGAACAGGTAGAAGTGACCGCCGGGCTGCACCAGCACCTCGAAGTGCCCGGCGGCACATGACGACCAGGCCAGCAGGCCCTGCCGGCCGACCTCGGAGTCCTCGATGCCGCCGGCGGCCAGCAGCCTCGCCTCGACCGGTACCGGTTCATCACGTCGGTAGGTCTCGCTGAGCCGGTAGTCCGCGCGGATCATCGGCAGGAGAACCCGCATCAGCTCGGGGTTGGCCAGCAGGTCGGCGAAGGAGGCGTTGACGCGCCTGACATCCGCGACGAGGGCTTCGTCGCTCTGCCGGTGCACTTGGTGCGGGGGCTTGCGGTGCGGAGGGCAGACACCGGAGACCACGAGCTGGTCGACCACCCGGCCATGGCGCCGCTCCAGTTCGACCGTCGTCTCGTAGGCGACGAAGGCGCCCATGCTGTGGCCGAGCAGTACCAGCGGCTCCCCGACGAACGGTTCCAACGCCGCGACGAGGGGGCCGGTCAGGCCGTCGATGTCGTCGATCAACGGCTCGGAGAAGCGGTCCTGCCGGCCCGGGTACTGCACGGCGAACATCCCCGTGCCGGGCGGCAGTCGCTCCGGCCACGACCGGAACGCCTGGGCGGTGCCGCCCGCGTGCGGGAAACAGACCAGCCGCAGACGCGGTGCGAGGGGAACTCTGCCGCAGGGGCGCAGCCAGAGTTCGGACACCGACGGTTTCGCCATGGCCATGAGCAACCTTTCCCGTCATCCGAACAGACCGGCGACGGCGTCCGCGGCCATCGGCACGGGCGTGAGCCGGTAGCCTCTCGGCGGCTCGACGCCCATGAGATGGCGTACCAAGAAATCCCATTTCCGACGATTGACGTAGTGCTCGTAGCCGATGCCGGAATGGTCGGCGCCGGGCACGATGAGGAGTTCGAAGTCCTTGTCGGCCGCGATGAGGCGCTCGACGAGCCGCAGAGTGAGGTGCGGAGACACGCTGTCGTCCATGCCGCCGTGCACCAGGAGCAGGTCGCCGGCCAGTCGGTCCGCGCGGTCCACGTTCGATACGCCGGCGTACCCCTTCTCCTCGAAGGGGCCCTGGTAGGTCTCCGCGGCGCCCGCCTCCACGTAGCGCAGGTCGTGCATGCCTCCCTCGGCCACGCCGACCTTGAACAGGTGCGGGTGGTCGAGCATGGCGCGCACCACGGCGAATCCCCCCGCGGAGGCCCCGACCGCCCCCACCCTGCCGAGGTCCATCCACGGCCGTGAGCGGCCGAGTTCCTCCAGAGCGGCAGCATGGTCGGCGAGGCCGACGGCATCGGCGAGCCGGCCGAACGAGGCGTCGTGGAATTCTTTGCTCCGCCCGGGAGCGCCCCGCCCGTCGACGGCGATCACCACGAAGCCCAGGGCGGCAAGGGCCTCGGCCTCATAGCCGTAGTGGCCGGGGTCGAAGGACGGGCTGACGCGGTGTGCGTTCGGGAACCAGTACGGGTGGTCGAGCACCGGGTACCGGCGGGCGGGGTCGAACCCATGGGGGCGGTAGAGCATGCCGTGGACGTGCGTCCGTCCGTCGGCGGCCGTGACGCGGAAGCGTTCGGGCGGGCTCCAGCCCGATGCCACGAGCCCCGTGGCGTCGGCGCGTTCCAGCTCGACGAGCACCTCGCCGGCCCAGCCGCGCACTGTCGTCACCGGTGGGGTGGCGTTGTCCGAGGCCGCATCGACGAAGTACGCGGCCCCGGGCGGCACGGTGACGACGTGATCGAGGTCGTCGTCGGTGACGCGGGCGAATCCGGAGCCGTCCAGCCCCACCCGGCACACGCTCCGGCGGTAGGGATCGTCCGCGAAGAGTCCGGACGCCAGGAAGTACACCGTGCGGCGGGCCTCGTCGACGTGCAGGATTCGCTGCACGGCCCAGGGGCCGGACGTGATCTGTCCGCGTAGTTCGCCCTTCTCGGTTCCGTACAGGTAGAGGTGGCCCCAGCCGTCGCGCTGCGAGTACCACACCACCTCCCGCTCCCCCGGCAGCACCTCGACCATGGGCGTCTGGGTGAAGAGCTGGGCGGGCTCCACCCGGGTGGTGCCCGTCTCCGACACGAGAGTGCGTACCTCTCCGGTCTCCGGGTCCATGCGGCGCAGGCTCAGCGTCCGCATGTCCCTGGCCTGCGCCAGGTAGTACACCGCCGAGCCGTCCTGTGCCCACCAGGCCCACCGCCGGTTGACGGGGGACATCATCGGCATCTCGACGGCCTCGGACCGGGCGAAGACCGCCTTTCCGGAGGCGATGTGCAGGACGACGAACTCGGCGAGGGGAAGCCGCGGGTCGCCCGGGTGGGCGAAGCGCTGGGTGTGCAGCCGGGGCTCCGCGCCGTCGGCGGGCACCGCGTCCACCAGATGGGTCCGGCGTACGTCTCGCTGGTCCGTGCGGTGGGTGAGTACGCGCGAGGAGTCGGGGGACCACACGGCCGCCGGGGGCAGTTGCTCAAGTCCGAACCTGGGCAGGATCGTGGAGTACATGAAGTAGTCGGGATTGGCGCCGTAGTCGCGGTCGTAGGTGCCGTCCTCGGTCAGCGGCCAGTGCCGGCCGTCCGCCAGGGAGCGGGCCCGGATGTCGTGGCCTTCCCGGAAGACCGCGTGCGCGCCGTCCGGAGCGACGACGTCGAGCACACCGCGGGCAGGCGGACTCCCGACGCGTACGCAGGTGTAGTCGTCCAGCCCGCACCGCCACCGTGCGCCCCACGCGTCGAACTCGACCGACCCGTCGGTCACGTCGATGGCCGCGAAGGGAAGCCCGGCCGGGTCGACGTCGGTGCCGGACGCCGCGGCCAGTGAGGCGGCGAGCCGTGGGTGATCGAACGCGGGCGCCCTGGTCCCGTCAGCCGGGTCGGCCATGACGAACTGGCGGCCGGCCGCCGAGTCGAGCGGGTACCACAAGCGCGCTCCGTCGTGGAGCCAACGGGGGCGGACGTCGCCTCCGCGCACGAGCTTGCCCCGGTTGTGCCGCAACAGCCGCTCCGCCGTCCGGTAGGCGGCGGCGTCGAGGTGGGTCGGACTCACCGTGCTCACCTCCTAGTGGGGCTGGCCGACGACGACGGGAAGGCGCGTCACGCCGTTGAGGTTCGGGCTGGTCATGAACGTGGGAGGGGTACCCGGGTCGCACCGCAGGTCGGGGAAGCGGTCCAGCAGGGCGTTCACGGCGATGACCCCCTCGCGCCGCGCCAGCGCCGCACCTATGCAGAAGTGGATGCCGTGCCCGAAGGAGAGGTGCGGGTTGGGCTGGCGGGCGGGGTCGAAGGTGTAGGGGTCGGTGAAGACGGCCTCGTCGCGGTTGACCGACGGGATCCACACGCCCACCATCTGATCGGCCCCGATGGTGGTGCCGGCCAGTTCGACCGGGCTGTTGGTCACCCGGACCGCGGACGCGATGGGAGGGAGATAGCGAAGCGACTCCTCCAGCAGCGACGGCACCAGGGAGCGGTCCTCGCGTACTGCTCGTTGTGCGTCGGGGAAGGCGTCCAGGCACAGGACGGTGCTGCCGATGAGGAGTGTGGTGGTGATGTGGCCCGCCACCAGCATGGTGTTCGCGAAGTTGACGGTTTCGTTCTCGGTGAGCCGTTCACCGTCGACCTCCGCCTCGGTCAAGCGGGTCAGGAGATCGTCTCCGGACCTGCCGCGCCGCTCCCGCACGAGATCCCGGAGGTAGTCGGTGAGGTGCCGGGCCGCTGCCATGACATCGCCGAGTTCCTCGTCCACACCGTCACGGTCCACGAGTGAGTACTCCGTGGTACCGCTCAGCATCTGGTCCACCCAGCCGTTTATCACGGAGTGGTCGCTCGCGGGAACGCCGAGCATCTCCGTGATCAGGGTGATGGGGAGCGGGTAGGCGAACTCGGTCGCCACATCAAATTCCCGGGCACCTGCAAGCTTGTCCAACAGGTGGTCCACGATGGCGTGCACCCGGGGTTCGAGATCGTTGATCGCACGGGGACTGAAGGCGCTGCTGACGAGTTTCCGCAATGCGGTGTGCCGAGGCGGATCCAACTGCGTAATGGTGCCCTCGTCGAATTCGCTCCGCTCGGGTATGAGACGACCGGTTCCGGAAGAAAAAACATGCGGACTGTTCAGGACGTGGAGTGCATCCGCATATGTGTGGACGTTCCAGAAACCTGTCTTCTCATCGAACGTGACACGTTCCTCGGAGTGCTTTTCTCCGTACAGCCAGGAGAAACGTCGCTCATCCAGATTCCATCGCTCAGCCAACGCAGACATGGCGACTCCCGCAGTCAACGACCCAACAGTGCGCGGAAATGATTTCATGAAACTCAGCCGGAACTTTAATCCTCCGCAATACGGCGGGGCAAGCGGAGTCAGCCCGCCTTGCGGTGCCTTCATTTTGGCGGGACGGCCTTGTCCCGGCGACGGGACAACACCCGCATATGACCGGCCGCAACTCCGTCCCACCCTGGCTCGTTCTGGTGCCACACTGGCTTGACGTGGCGCCACAGTGGCGCCACGATGAGAGCCATGGACCTCAACCCCTATGTCGAGAGCCTCCGGCGGGAACTGGTCACCGCTGCGGACACGGGCGACGCGGCGGCTGTCGCCGAACGCCTCTCCGCCACCCTGACGTCCGCGACCCGGCTGACCCTCCTCGAAGCCCTGACAGACGCGGCCGAAGAGATCACCAGGGACCTCGCTCCCGGCTCGGTGGAGGTCCGCCTGCGCGGCCGCGATCCCCACTTCGTGGTCGTATCCCCCTGCTCCCACGACGAGTCCGATGCCGCGGAGGACACCGAGCCCCCCGGCAGCGGCAGCGGCGCGCCCTCCCCGCTTCCTCTCCTCGGCAAGGACAGCGGTCCCGTGGCACGGATCAACTTCCGACCGCCGCAGCATCTGATGGACCGCATCGAAACGGTCGCCGCCGAGCAGGGACTGTCCGTGAACGCCTGGCTGATCCGGGCGTCCAGTGCCGCCGTCGAGGGCGGCCGGAGCCCCCGCAGGGGACGCCGGGACGCCGGGCGCGGCGGACATTTCACCGGTTGGGTCGGCTGACCACCCAGCCATCAGGCCACCACGAGAGGCGTCACATGCCCACGTACGCAACGCCAGAGCCCATCGCCGTCACCCTTGAGGTCGCTGGAGACCAGGTGGTGATCGCGGCCGGCGACCGTGCCGACACCACGGTCCGGGTCGGCCCGGCCGACACCTCGAACTCCGCCGACACCAAGGCCGTGGAACGGACCGAGGTCGACTTCACCGACGGAGAGCTGCTCGTCCGAACTCCTCAGCTCCACGGGCTGAAGGGCCTGGTCGGAGCGGTCGGCTCGGTCGCGATCCGGATCGAGTTGCCGGCCGGTTCCAGTCTGACCGCCACGGCCACGCACGCCGCGCTGCGCGCCGAGGGCGCACTCGGCGAATGCCGGGTGGAGACCGCGGGAGGCCGGGTGGAACTCGACCGCACCGGCACACTCCAGGCGGCGACGTCCGAAGGCGACCTCGTCGTCGGGCACGTGGCGGGAGGTGCCGACATCGACGGAGCCTCGGGCAGCATCCGTATCCACCGGATCGACGGCGGTGGAGCGATCCAGAGCGCCAGTGGCGCGCTCTGGATCGGTCACGCGGCCGGAGAGCTGAACCTCAGCACGGCGAACGGCGAGATTCTGGTCGACCGCGCGGATGCCGGCGTCTCGGCGGTGACGGCGGACGGCAGCATCCGTATCGGCCGGTTGCGGCAGGGGAAGGCCGAACTCATGACGGCCACCGGGAACGTCGAGGTCGGCATCGCCGAGGGCTCCGCGGCCTGGATCGACGCCCAGAGCAAGACCGGCAGCGTCCGCAACTCCCTCGCGGTGCACGACGGTCCCGGCGACTTCGAGCGGACCGTCGAGGTGCGCGCCCACACCCACTCCGGCGATGTGGTGGTCCACCGTGCGGGCCGGCCCGGCACCGAGCAGGAGTGACCACCTGGAATCCCCCTCCGCACCGCACCGCACTCACGAAGGGAAGGGAGCGATGACGACTACCGTTGAACCAGCGGTGAAAGTCACCGGACTGCGCAAGTCGTACGGCGACAAGCTCGTCCTCGACGGCATCGACTTAGAGGTACCGGCAGGTCAGGTCTGGTCGCTCCTGGGCCCGAACGGCGCCGGCAAGACCACCGCCGTGCAGATCCTGTCCACCCTCATCCGCCCGGACGCCGGGACCGTCGAGGTCGCGGGCCATGACCTCACGAGGGAAGCCGACGCCGTCCGGCGGGCGATCGGAGTGACGGGGCAGTTCGCGGCGGTGGACGAGATGCTCACGGGCGAGGAGAACCTTCTCCTGATGGGCGACCTGCACCATCTGAACCGCCGCACGAGCAGAGCGCGCGTCCGTGAACTGCTGGCGCAGTTCGACCTCGTCGACGCCGCGCGGAAGGTCGCCGGCACCTACTCGGGGGGCATGCGCCGCAAGCTCGACCTGGCGATGACCCTGGTCGGCAGGCCGAAGATCATCTTCCTCGACGAGCCCACGACGGGGCTCGATCCGCGCAGCCGGCACGCCATGTGGTCGATGATCCGCGAACAGGTCGCCGACGGGGTGACGATCTTCCTCACCACGCAGTACCTCGAAGAGGCGGACCAGCTCGCGGACCGGATAGCCGTGCTCGATCACGGCAGACTGGTCGCCGAGGGCACACCCGACGAACTCAAGCGCCTCGTCCCCGGCGCGCACATCGTGCTCAAGTTCGACAGCGCGTCGGCTCTGCACGCCGCCGCACGACTGCTCGACGGTTCCGCACCTGACGACCCGGCCCTCTCCCTGCGCGTGCCGAGCGACGGGAGTCTCCAGTCCATGCGCGGGCTTCTCGACGAGCTGGACCGGGAGGCGATCGCCCCGCAGAACCTCGCTGTCCACACCCCCGACCTGGACGACGTCTTCCTCACCCTCACCGGTCAGGCCCCGACCGGGGAACAGCACTCGACGCAGCCGGAGAGCGAGGACGCCCGATGAGCTCGCTCTCGTACGCCCTGAACGACTCGGTCACCATGCTGCGCCGAAACCTGCGGCATGCCACGCGCTACCCCTCGATGGCTCTGGGCACCGTCGTCATGCCGTCGATGCTTCTGCTGCTCTTCGTCTTCGCCTTCGGCGGAACGCTGGGCAGCGGCCTCACCGCCGGCCACGAGGGGATGGCGTACGTCGACTACCTGGCACCGGGCATCTTCCTCCTGGCGCTGGTCATGGGCGCGATGACCACCTCCATCGCGGTGGCGATGGACATGACCAAGGGCATCATCAACAGGTTTCGCACCATGCCCATCTCCCGGACGTCCGTCATCACCGGACACGTCTTCGGCAGCGTGATCCAGGCGATGGTCAGCGTCGCCGTGGTGCTCGCCGTCGCTCTCCTCGCCGGGTTCCGGCCGTCCGCCGGCGTCGCGGACTGGCTCGCTGCCATCGGCCTGATGGCACTCCTCAGCTTCGCCCTGACCTGGATCGCCGTGGCCCTCGGCCTGCTGGCCAAGACCGTCGAGGGGGCGAGCAACACCCCCATGATCCTTCAGATCCTGCCCTTCCTGTCCAGCGGTTTCGTCCCGGCCGACTCGATGGCGTCAGGTCTGCGCTGGTTCGCCGAGTACCAGCCCTTCACCCCGATCGCGGACACCCTCCGCGGGCTGCTGCTGGGCACCACCGCCGGCCACGACTGGATCACCGCGGTCGCCTGGTGCCTCGGTCTCGCGCTGGTCGGCTTCCTGTGGGCCCAGCGGCTCTTCCGACGCGACCCACGCACCACGTGACACGACTCGGGGCGGGTCGGCCGTCGCACGGGCACGCATCGACCTCGGTCCGCGGGCCCGTGTCGCCGGCTCCGTCGAAGCGGATCCGGCATGCTCCACCCTCGTAGGGTCTGTCCCATGTGACACGGGGCGCAAGACGCTACGCTGTGGCACCATGCCCGCCGTGGAGCCATGGACGATGTCCGTGGCCGCGTCATAGCTGTCCCGTCGCCAGGACACCCACAGCCGCCGGTCCGGGCAGCCACCTCATTCGGACTTCACCGTCGTGCCGCCCGCCGCACCTCGCCCCGGCTCCGGGGCTCCACGTCCTTTCGCTGTGCGCGGGCCGGCCGGCCCGACAGCGCCGTCAAGGGCGCGTCGGCCACATCCGGCAGGAGTAGACATGGCCACAGACGCTGTGCAGACCGTCGATCCCCCCAGCACCGACACCGCCGTCGATTCCCCCCGCCGGCAGCTCCTCACCCGCGTGGCGTTCAGGTTCACCTTCTCGTACTGCTGCCTGTTCTTCCTCACCGAGCCGCGGGTCACGCTGGCGCCGCTGGGGGTCATCGGCAAACACCTACCGCCTGAGGCCTGGACATGGCAGCAGCACACCGTCCAGCCGGTCGTCGACTGGACGGCGACACACGTCTTCGGTACCGAGGCCACGCTGCGGGAGCCCATCCAGAGCGGCGACCAGAAGTTCTTCTGGGTGCTGACGTTCTGCCTGCTCGTGGCGGCGGTCCTGGCGACGGTGCTGTGGTCGGCGGTGGACCGCAGGCGCCCGGAATACGTGACGGTGCACGCCTGGCTGCGGCTCGTCGTCCGGTTCTGCCTCGCCGGACAGCTCTTCGCGTTCGGATTCGCCAAGGTGCTCCCCCTGCAGATGTCCCTTCCTCTGACCAGGCTGGTCGAGCCGTTCGGTGACTTCAGTCCCATGAACGTGCTGTGGACACAGGTGGGGCTCTCCCAGCCGTACGAGATACTGCTCGGCTGCGCCGAGGTCTGTGCCGGCTTCCTGCTGATCTTCCCGCGCACGACGACGCTGGGAGCCCTGCTCGCCCTCGTCGAGATGACCCAGGTCTTCATCCTGAACCTGGCCTACGACGTACCGCTGAAGATCCTCACGTTCCATCTGCTCCTGCTCGCCGCCGTCCTGCTCGCCCCGGACGCCTCCAGGCTGGCGCGGTTCTTCGTCTCCGACCGCGAGGTCGGCCCCTCGACGCAGCCGCCCCTGGCCCGCGGTCGCCGTGCGTCGCGCATCGCGCTGTGCGCGCAGATCGTCTTCGGTCTGTGGCTCGCGGGCTCCCAGGTGCACCAGGACTGGAAGCTCTGGAACCAGATCGGCGACCCCGGCCCCAAGCCACCGCTGTACGGCCTGTGGGACGTCACCGCGTTCACCCGGGACGGGAAGGACCTCCCGCCACGGATCGACGACGCCGACCGCTGGCGGCGCCTCATCGTCGACACGACACACGCGTACCAGCTCAACACGGTGTCCTCGCAGCGGATGGACGGCTCCATCGTCGACTACGTCGCGGCTGTCGACCCGCGACAGGCCGTGATCACGCTGGCCAAGGCCGACGACCCGACCTGGTCCGCCACGCTGGCCTTCCGCCGGCCCGGACCCGGGCGCCTGAGTCTGTCCGGCCAAGTCGACGGCCACCAGGTCCGGATGCACCTGAAGGCCGCGAATGCCGATGACTTCCCCGTGCTCAGGCCGGGATTCCACTGGGTCCAGGAAGAGCCGTACCAACCACGGACCGCGCGCTGAGTCAGCCGACCGCACTCGCCCTGTCAACCGTGAGGAACACCATGACGGACGCCTCCCCCCACGTGACGGAACTGCCCATCGAGCGGCCCGACGGCTGCCCCTTCGCCCCGCCGCCGAAGTTCCGAGAGCTGAACGACCAGCACCCGATCAGCCGGATGTCCTATCCCGACGGGCACCGGGGATGGCTGGTGACCGGCCACGCCCTGGCACGGGAGGTGCTCGCCGACCGGCGTTTCAGTTCACGCCGTGAGCTGATGCACATCCCCTTCCCGGGCATGGGTGACGTCAAGCTGAGCCCCGCGACCCCGGGGCTCTTCACCGCGATGGACCCGCCCGAGCACAGCCGCTACCGGAAGCTGCTGGCCGGGAAGTTCACGGTGCGCCGGATGAACCTGCTCGCGGCGAGGATCGAAGGCATCACCACCCGCTGCCTCGACGCCATGGAAGCGGCAGGCCCGCCGGTCGATCTGGTGCAGGCCTTCGCGTTTCCCCTTCCCGCGCTCACCATCTGCGAACTGCTCGGTGTGCCCGGCGAGGACCATGGTCTGTTCCAGCAGGAGGTGCTGACCACCAACTCGCTGGACGCCTCCGAGGAGGAGGTGATGGCCGCGATGACCGCGCTCCAGGAACACATGCGCGGTCTGATCGCGGCCAAGCGTGCCGAGCCGACCGATGACGTGCTCAGCGACTTGGTCGGCAGCGACCTCAGCGACGAGGAGATCGAGGGCATCGGAGCCGTGCTGCTGGCCGCCGGCCTGGACACCACCGCGAACATGCTCGCCCTCGGCGTCTACGCTCTGCTGCGGAACCCGGCCCAGTGGGACGCCCTGCGCGCCGACCCGGCCCTTGCCGACCGTGCCGTCGAGGAGCTGCTGCGCTACCTGAGCGTCGTCGACATCGCGGTGAAGGCCGCGACCGCCGACGTGGAGTTGGGCGGACATCGGATAGAGGCGGGCGACTCGGTGACACTCGCGTTGCACGCCGCCAACCGCGACCCGCGGCGCTTCGACGCCCCGGACTCCCTCGACCTGCGCCGTATCGCCACTGGTCACCTGGCCTTCGGCCATGGCATCCACCAGTGCCTGGGCCAGCAACTGGCGCGGGTCGAGATGCAGGTCGCCTACCGCGCGCTGATCACCCGGTTCCCCACGCTCCGCCTGGCCGTGCCGCCCGAGGAGGTGCTCCCGCGCACCGGGATCGTGCGGGGCGTCCAGCAGCTCCCCGTCGCCTGGGACCGGGCGTGACACGCCCTGTCGCATGATCCACGGCATGTGCCGCGGTGCACCCCGTCGCGGGAAGCGGGGCGGTCCCAGAAGGACCGCCCCGCAGCGCGGGAAGCCGCGCTCAGCCGGCCGCGGCCTCCGCCGCCATCTGCTGTCGCAGACTCTTGGGCCGCATGTCGGTCCAGTTCTCCTCCACATAGTCGAAGCAGACCTGACGGCTGTCCGGACCGAGCACCGTCCGCCACCCGTCAGGCACCTCGGCGAAAGACGGCCACAGGGAGTACATCTCTTCGTCGTTGACCAGGACGTAGAACTCACCGTCGTTGTCATCGAACGGGTTCGTGCTCATTCTTCTCTTCCTCCTCGTATCGATCGGATGGCAGCAGCGGTCACGGTCGACCGCTGGGCACGGCCTGGCCGGGGGACGCCGAGAGCGAGCGGTGCGCGGAGTGCTCGACGAGGGACTCGGCGATGTCTCCCCCGCGCATGGCCAGGTTCGACAGCAGGGACGACGCGAGGCCGTGGGTGTGTTCCGTGCCGCCTTGCAGGTAGATGCCACAGCGCAGCTCCGGCGAGGTCACCAGCCGGTAGTCCCGCCCGACGAGCAGACTGCCGTCCGGATGGCGCAGGCAGTAGGGTTCGGCCTCCCCGAGGATGCGCTCCGGAGACATCGCCTCGTACCCGGTCGCGAAGACCACGGCGTCGACGGTGAGATCAGCGCTCCGCTCGGTCTCCAGCGAGTGGTAGGTGACCACGGCGGTGTCGGCGACCTGCTTCACACCGGTCGCCCGGCTGAGCCTCAGGAACCTGAGCCGGTGCCGCTCACTCACCTCGTCGTCGTACGCGCGCGCATACAGGGAAGCGAGTACCTCGTCGTCCACCACCGAGTAGTTGGTGTTGCTGTGGTAGCGCCAGGTCGCCTCCTTCGCTCGCCGGGAGCCGGCGTGGTAGTCGTCGACGGCCGCCGGGTCGAACACCTCGTTGGCGAAGGGGGTGTTGTCGGCGATCGCGTAGCCGTACGACGGCATGAGGGCGTAGACGGTGGAGTCGGGCAGCTCGTCGTAGAGGAAACGCGTCAGCTCGGCGGCGCTCTGTCCCGCCCCGACAACGGCCACCCGCCGCAGCGACGCCCTGTCCCGGCCGTTGAACCGGCTGAGGAATTCGGAGCTGTGCCACACGCTTCGGTCGCGCTCGATGGCGAGCGGCATGCGGGGCACCAGTCCGGTGGAGATGACCACGTTGCGCGCGTACTCGGTGGAGACGGGTCCGTCCGGTCCGTTCCGGCGCACGTCGACGCGGAGCCGGTCGACGGGCCCGCCCGGCTCCGCCCGCTCCGGGAGCCGCAGGCCCAGTACGTCGGCGCTGTAGACGACTCGGTCCCGGAACTGGGTTTCGGCCCATTCCAGGTAGTCGTGGAACTCCATGCGCGTGGGGAAGAAGTCGTGCTTGTTCGCGAAGCGCGCCAGCCTGTTCTTCGCGTGCAGGTACGACACGAAGCTGAAGCGTGATGCGGGGTTGCGGAACGTGACGAGGTCCTTGAGGAAGGAGACCTGCATCTTGGCCGAGGGAACGAGCATGTCCCGATGCCAGCCGAGGGCGGCCTTGCGCTCGAAGAAGCGCGCGGTCAAGGCGTCTTGCCGCTCCTCCAGGGCGATGGCCAAGGCCAGGTTGGCCGGACCGAAGCCGATGCCCACCACGTCGTAGCTGCCTGGATCGTTCGTGCCCACGGAACACCTCTCAGTGTGAGTTCTCGGTGTCAGCGAGCGCCGCGGTGATCACTGCCCCGATCAGGGCCGCGTGCGCCGGTTGGACCATGTCACGGTGCTCGCACGGGATCTCGTGTTCGTGGACGGCGCCGCTGATGTACGGGGTCCACTGCGCCGCGAACTTGTGGTTGTTCACCGTGGCGGTGAAGAACAGCAGGTCACCGTCGAACACGGGAGTGGTGAAGCGGTCGAGCAAGGCGGCGTGCTCGACCGTGATGGTCGCCATGGTCCGCAGAAGCGGCAGGTAGGCACTGTCGTGGTTCCGCTCGCCGAGAACGTTCCTGACGAGTTCCCGCGTCTTGACGTCTTCGAGGATGTCGTTCACCTCGATGACGTTCTCGGCGCCACGGCCGCCGGACGTCGCGGAGTCCAGCATGGCCAGCAGTGCCACCTCGTGTCCGCGCCGCTGCAGTTCGACAGCCATGGCGTGGGCTATGGTCCCGCCGGCGGACCAGCCGAGGAGGTGGTACGGCCCTTCGGGCTGGATCTCCAGAAGGTGGGCGAGGTAGTCGTCGACCATTTCCCGGACGGACCGCGTCGGCGGTTTCGCCGGGTCGTACTCGCGCGCCTGGATGCCGTACAACTGCCGTTCCGGCAGGTGCTCGACGAAACCCAGATACGCCCAGCACAGTCCGGCTCCCGGGCGGATCATCCACAGTGGGGGGTACTGCCCTTCCGTCCGGAGCGGGAACACGGGGGCAAGCGGGTCCTCAGCCGCGGCCGGGCCGGCCGCGCCGCGGAATCTCGTGGCGAGACCGGCCACGGTGGAGTGCTGGAACACGGTCCGGATCGGCACCGGGACCCCCGTGGCCGCGGCGATCCTGCTCACCAGCCGTACGACCAGGAGCGAATGGCCGCCCAGAGCGAAGAAGTCGTCGTCGATCCCGACGCGGTCCGTGCCGAGGACCTCTTCGAAAAGCTCGGCCAGTACCGTCTCGTCCTCGGTCCGCGGGGCTCGGTAGGCCCTTTCCGCGAACACGGGTTCCGGGAGGGCCGCCCGGTCCACCTTGTGGTGCGGTGTCAACGGCATGCGGTCCAGCAGCACGACGGCCGAGGGGACCAGGTAGCCCGGCAGCCGCTCGGCGAGATAGCCGCGCAGTTCTGTCGGGTCGCCCGCGGGGGCGACCGCGTAGGCGATGAGTTGCGCTCCGGTGTCGCGCACGTCGTGGCTGATGACGGCGGCCTGCGCGACATCGGGATGC
>NZ_BAABIG010000071.1:101144-141432 GCF_039542605.1 Streptomyces ziwulingensis | reverse complement strand
TGGCCGCCTTCTTCCGCGTACGGCGCGGCTTGGCCTCCGCCTGCTCCGGCGCGGCCTCGGGCGCCGTGCCCTCGGCGGTGTCGACAGCCGCCTCGGCGGCGGCCGCGGTCTTACGGGTGCGGCGGCGCGGCTTGGCGGCGGGGGCCTCGTCGGCGACCGGAGCCGCCTCGGTGACCGGAGCCGTCTCGACGGCCGCAACGGCCTCGGGCGCCTCGGCGGCGGCCGCGGCCTTGCGGGTGCGGCGGCGCGGCTTGGCGGCGGGGATCTCGTCGGCGACCGGCGGTGTCGTCTCGGCGGCGGCCGGAGCGGCCGCCACGACCGGAGCGGCCCCGGCGGTCACGGGCTCGGCCGCGGTCTCCTCCACCACGACCGGCGTCTCCGCCGACCTGCGCGTACGGCGGCGGCGCGACTTCGCGGGGACCTCGGCGACCTCGCTGACCGTGACGGCCTCGGCGACGGCCGGAACCGTGACCTCCGTCGCGGCCGGAGCCACCGCGGCGGCCTCCGGCGCGGGAGTCTGAGCCGCCGTCGCGGCCACCGGCTGCTGCGTCTGGGCCTGGGCCTGGGCCTGCGTCTGGGTCTGCGCCTGGGGCTGGGGCTGAGCGCCCTGGCCCTGGTTGCCGCCACGGGTGCGGCGGCGCCGGCGCAGGGTGCGGGGGACCTCCTCGGTCTCCGCGGCCGGCCCGCCGGTCACGGCCTGCGCCGCCTCGGTGCCGGTCGCGGACGCCTCCAGCGGCGTTCCGTTGCGGGTACGGCGGCGGTTGCGCGGCGTACGCGCCGACGAGCGCTCGTGGCCGGCGGCACGGGACTCGTCCCGTCCGCCGCGGCCACCGCGACCGCGGGCGTTACGGCCGCCCGGCTCGCCCAGGTCCTCCACTGCCTCGGCCGCCAGCCCGGCACGCGTACGGGACGCGCGCGGCAGCACACCCTTGGTGCCCGCGGGGATACCGAGGTCGGTGTAGAAGTGCGGGGAGGTGGAGTAGGTCTCCGGCGGGTCGTTGAACTTGAGCTGCAGCGCCTTGTTGATGAGCTGCCAGCGGGGGATGTCGTCCCAGTCGACCAGGGTGATCGCCGTACCCTTGGCGCCCGCGCGGCCGGTGCGGCCGATGCGGTGCAGGTACGTCTTCTCCTCTTCCGGGCACTGGTAGTTGATGACGTGCGTGACGCCCTCGACGTCGATACCGCGGGCGGCGACGTCGGTGCAGACCAGTACGTCCACCTTGCCGTTGCGGAAGGCGCGCAGCGCCTGCTCGCGGGCGCCCTGGCCGAGGTCGCCGTGGACCGCGCCGGAGGCGAAACCGCGCTGCTGGAGCTGGTCGGCCAGATCGGCGGCCGTGCGCTTGGTGCGGCAGAAGACCATGGCCAGGCCCCGGCCCTCGGCCTGCAGTATCCGCGCGACCATCTCCGGCTTGTCCATGTTGTGCGCGCGGTAGATGAACTGCTTGGTGTTCGCGACCGTCGCGTCCGCGTCGTCCGGCGACGTGGCGCTGATGTGCGTGGGCTGCGACATGTAGCGGCGGGCCAGTCCGATGACCGCGCCCGGCATGGTGGCCGAGAACAGCATGGTCTGGCGCTTGGCCGGCAGCATGTTGATGATCTTCTCGACGTCGGGCAGGAAGCCCAGGTCGAGCATCTCGTCGGCCTCGTCGAGGACGAGCGACTTGATGTGCTTGAGGTCCAGCTTCTTCTGGCCCGCGAGGTCCAGCAGCCGGCCCGGGGTGCCGACGATCACGTCGACGCCCTTCCGCAACGCCTCGACCTGCGGCTCGTAGGCCCGGCCGCCGTAGATGGCGAGAACGCGCACGTTCCGCGCCTTGCCGGCGGTCAGCAGGTCGTTGGTCACCTGGGTGCACAGCTCGCGCGTGGGGACGACGACGAGGGCCTGCGGGGCCTCGGTCAGTGCCTCGGGAGCGGCGCGGCCGGCCTCGACGTCGGCGGGGACGGTGACGCGCTCCAGCAGCGGCAGGCCGAAGCCCAGCGTCTTGCCGGTGCCGGTCTTGGCCTGGCCGATGACGTCCTTGCCCGAGAGGGCGACGGGGAGCGTCATCTCCTGGATGGGGAAGGGGTTGACGATGCCGACGGCCTCAAGGGCTTCGGCGGTCTCGGGCAGAATTCCGAGGGAACGAAACGTGGTAGTCAGGGTGCTGCCTCTTCTGTGTGCGCGGTGCGAGGCGAGCGCGGGGGTCGTGCCGGACCGTGCCGGGACGTCGGCTGGCTTACGGGCGAGCCGTAGGACACGGGACCTCTGCCGACGCTCTAGCGCTCGTACCGCTGAGGGTCTCCCTCCGGCTGCCGTACACGACGTGGTGCGTGGCTGGAGGGCTGTCGGGTCGGAGCCGATCGGGCCACCGACCGGGCATCCTCATGCGTGCGGCCCGACGAAGATGTCCCGTACTGGGATGTCACGTACTCGTACGTCACATAGTCGGCAGGCGCATTACCACCATACCCCGGATTCGCGCACATGTGATGGCCGATTTGGTCACGTAGTCGTCGTCACACTGACTGACCAGGGCCTTACGGCCCTCGGCGGGCGGGCTATTGTGCGCTGCATGACGAGCTCTGACAAGCCTGGACAGGCCGCTGACGCCCCCGCCGCACGCACCGGAGTCGCCGCCCGGGACTGGGCGTCGGCAGCCGCCGACCCGCAGTACCGCGCCGCGGTCGTCGACCTGCTCGGGGCGCTCGCGTACGGCGAGCTGGCGGCGTTCGAGCGGCTCGCCGACGACGCCAAGCTGGCGCCCACACTGGCGGACAAGGCGGAGCTGGCGAAGATGGCCTCGGCGGAGTTCCACCACTTCGAGCGGTTGCGCGGCCGGCTCGCCGGGATCGGCGAGGAGCCGACGGAGGCGATGGAACCGTTCGTGGCGGCCTTCGCCGGTTTCCACAAGCAGACGGCTCCCTCGGACTGGCTGGAGGGACTCGTCAAGGCGTACGTCGGCGACTCCATCGCCAGCGACTTCTACCGCGAGGTGGCGGCCCGTCTCGACACCGACACCCGCGAGCTGGTGCTCGCCGTGCTGGACGACACCGGGCACGCGGATTTCGCGGTGGGCAAGGTGCGCGCCGCGATCGAGGCGGAACCGCGGCTGGGCGGGCGGCTGGCGCTGTGGGCGCGGCGGCTGATGGGCGAGGCCCTCTCGCAGTCCCAGCGGGTGGTCGCCGACCGGGACGCGTTGTCGACGATGCTCGTCGGCGGCGTCGCGGACGGCTTCGACCTCGCGGAGGTGGGCAGGATGTTCTCCCGGATCACCGAGGCGCACACCAAGCGGATGGCGGCACTGGGGCTGGCCGCCTGACGGGCTGGCTGCCTGACGGGGCTGGCTGCCTGACGGCTCCGCGGCGGTGGGGGGAACGAGGTGCGGGGTGAGCACCGTGTGAGCACCCCGGTATGTACCCCGGTGGGAAGGGCCCGGAGCGCGCGGCGGGTCAGACGGTCGCCGACCGGCCGCGCAGACGGCCCGCGGGGCGCAGGAGGAGCGAGAGCGAGGCGGTGGCGAAGACCGCCGCGCCCAGCAGGTCCGGCAGCAGATTCCCCACCCCCAGCGCGCTGTGTGTGACGAACGCCCCGAACAGGGCTCCGGCGACACCTGTCGGCAGCACGAGGACCCGGGCCGGCAGACGGTGCGGCAGGCGGTGGGCGGCGGCCCAGGCCAGGGCCAGTCCGATGATCGCGGCGATGAGCACTTCCAGGAGCATGTCGGGGTCCCTCCCTCGCGGCCGGTCTGCCTGGACGGTCGTAGCGGTCATACCCCTGACCTGCGGAACGCAATCCTCCTCTATGGGGGACTTGTGCTCCGTCTGTGCGGGACTGTGCGGGACGGTGCGGGACCGTGTCGCGGGACTGGGCAGGGCTGTGCGGGACCCGGCGGACGCGGAAGGGCCCGGCGGTGCACCCCGCCGGGCCCTTCCGAACAGCGGTCCGACTACAGCGCGCCGAAGCCCACCTTGCGCGGAGCCGCCTCGCCCAGCTCGACGTACGCGAGGCGTTCGGCCGGGATGAGCACCTTGCGGCCGTGCTCGTCCACGAGGCTCAGTAGCTGCGACTTGCCGGCCAGCGCCTCGGCCACCACGCGCTCGACCTCCTCGGCGCTCTGACCGCTCTCCAGAACGATCTCGCGGGGCGCGTGCTGCACGCCGATCTTGACCTCCACGGCTACTTCCCTCCGACGGTCAGTGTGTGCGCGACCTACCGCGCCGTACCCAGCACACATTAGCCCGGTGAGGGGACGTACATGTTCCGCGCGAGAACGCCAGGAGCGAACAGCCGGAGGGAACAACCGGGAGGGAGCGGCCGGAGGGAGCGGCCGGAGGGAGCAGCCGCGGGGAACGGGCGGCCGACGCCGGTCCGGTCCGCCCGGTGCGGTGTGCCCGGTCCGGTCCGCCCGGTCCGGGCGGTGGGTTCAGTGCGGCTGGTCGATGCCGTGCAGCGGGAAACCGGCGATGCCGCGCCAGGCCAGCGAGGTGAGCAACTGGACCGCCTGGTCTCGCGGCACGCTGCGGTCGCTGTGCAGCCACGAGCGGGCCACCACCTGGGCGAGGCCGCCGAGGCCCGAGGCGAGCAGCATCGACTCCGCGCGGGAGAGCCCGGTGTCCTCGGCGATGACGTCGCAGATCGCCTCGGCGCACTCGGTGGTGACCTTGTCGACGCGCTCGCGCACGGCGGGCTCGTTGGTCAGATCCGACTCGAAGACCAGGCGGAAGGCGCCCCCGTCGTCCTCGACGTAGGCGAAGTAGGCGTCCATGGTCGCCCGGACGCGCTGCTTGTTGTCGGTCGTCGACGCGAGCGCGAGCCGCACGGACTGGATCAGGGATTCGCAGTGCTGGTCCAGCAGGGCGAGGTAGAGGTCGAGTTTGCCCGGGAAGTGCTGGTAGAGCACCGGCTTGCTGACACCGGCGCGCTCGGCGATGTCGTCCATCGCGGCCGCGTGGTAACCCTGCGCGACGAACACTTCCTGCGCGGCGCCGAGGAGCTGGTTCCGCCGGGCGCGACGCGGCAGCCGCGTGCCCCGCGGGCGTACCGCCTCTGTCTGCTCGATGGCTGTCACGCCGCCTCCCAAAATCGTCCAAGTGCGGTGTGCGCCGCGCGGCCATCGTACTTTTCGGTAACCGTGGTGTGCGCGGTGCGAACGCAGAATTTCACGGACCGGACGGTGGCGATAGCGGTACAACGCGTTTTGAACAGGGGCGGACCGGGCAGGCCGTCCGGCCCTCCCTGGTCGGCGGGGCGGTTCCCGGTCTCCCGGCCGCCCTTCCCGGCGCCGTGCCACGCCCCGCTCGTCAACGGCGTCGGCGGCGCGTCAGCGATGTGTCAGTGACATCAGTGGTGCTACCGCTGTCAGCGCTGTCAGCGGTAGTCGTCCTCGTCCAGTGAGACGACGCGGGCCTGTTCCGCGAGATCGGCCTCGTTGGCCCGGGCGGGGTCGATGTCGGTCAGCGGGTCGTCGCGCCGCGGCGCCACGTCCGCGAGCTGTTCGGCCGCGTCGGCGTCCGGCGCCTCGACGCCGATCTCACCGGACTCCTGCGCCTCGTCCTCGAAAGTCTCGGGATCGGTGGGGTCGATGGTCATGCCGGGCTCCCTTCTCCGAACGTCCCTGTACAGGCAGGGGCCACAAGCGGGTGCCCTCGGTAAGAGCCTAGGAGACACCCGCACCTGACGCCATGCGACGGGACGCGTCGTGATCGGTTACTGCGTGATGATCTGCGTGCGCCTCGGGCAGTACCCGCGCAGCGCCGGAATGCACCACCCCTGTGAGGCCGAACACATGAACCCACGCGTGATCGTCTCGTAACATTGCCGCATGTCTTCGACCGAACTGCCGTCCGTACCGCCCGCCGACGTGCTGTCCGACGCGGCAGCCGTCCGGGTCGCGAAGGGCGAGCGGCTCCGGTCGGTGCACCTGCCCGGCATCACCCTGACGGTGCGTTCGAGGCACCCGGCCCGCCCTGGCCTGCCGCCCGCACTGTACGTCCACGGCCTCGGCGGCTCCTCCCAGAACTGGTCGGCGATGATGCCGCTGCTGGACGACGTCGTCGACAGCGAGGCCCTCGATCTGCCGGGCTTCGGCGACTCCCCGCCGCCCGACGACGGCAACTACTCGATCACGGGACACGCACGCGCGGTGGTCCGCCACCTCGACGCGTCGGGGCGCGGCCCCGTGCACCTGGTGGGCAACTCCCTCGGCGGCGCCGTCGCGACGCGCGTGGCCGCCGCCCGTCCCGACCTGGTGCGCACGCTCACCCTGATCTCGCCCGCACTGCCGGAGATACGCGTCCAGCGCAGCGCCGTACCGACCGGGCTGCTGGCGCTGCCCGGCGTGGCGGGGCTGTTCACGCGGATGAGCCGGGACTGGACGGCGGAGCAGCGGGTCCGCGGCGTCATGGCGCTGTGCTACGGCGATCCCGGCCGGGTGTCGGAGGAGGGCCTCAGGCACGCGGTGGAGGAGATGGAACGGCGGCAGCGGCTGCCGTACTTCTGGGACGCGATGGCGCGCTCCGCGCGTGGGATCGTCAACGCCTACACGGCGGGCGGCCAGCACGGGCTGTGGCGACAGGCCGGGCGGGTTCTCGCGCCGACCCTCCTCGTCTACGGTGGCCGGGACAGACTCGTCGGTTACCGCATGGCCCAGCGGGCGGCGCGCGCCTTCCGCGACTCGCGGCTGCTGACGCTGCCGGACGCGGGGCACGTCGCCATGATGGAGTACCCGGAGACGGTCGCCACGGCCTTCCGTGAACTCATCGCGGACGCGGGTGCGGGTGCGGATGCGGATCTGCATACGGACGCGGAGGTGGCCGTGCCGGTCACGCGCGGTGGCGCGGACCGGACCGTCGAGGACAGGCACACCAACGACAGCACAGGAGGCTGAGGCGCGACGTGGGACGCCACAGCCGTCGCGGACCGGCACCCAAGGCCGAGACCGCGGGGACCAAGGACGAACCCGCCGCAGCGCGGGACGGGCGGACCGGGCGGCCGGACGGCCGGGACGGGAGGCCGGACGGCCGGGACGGCCGGGGACGGCCACCCGGACCGGGGCGCGGACGGAGCGCCGAGCCCGGCCCGCAGGAGCGGGCACTGCCCGCGCCCGGAGCGCCGCGACACCCGGACGCGTGGGGCACGGGCGAAACACCCGGACAGGGCATCCCGCGCCCGTACGACGGCGGGCCACCGGCTCGGGGGGCCCCGGCTCAGGGGTCCCCGGTTCGGGGAACACCGGCTCAGAGGCCCACGCGCCCGCCGCAGAGCGGCACGAGCGGCACCCCCGCGCGTGGTGTGCCGCGGCTTCCCGACGGCACTCCGGCGCACGGCGTGCCGCAGGTCCGCGGCGGCCATCCCGAGCAGCGGGAACACGGGGGCGGATGGGGTGAGTTCAGGGGGCGCGCGGGAGCCGGACAGGGCGTGAAGCCGGGAGCCGACGCGCCGGCGAGCCACCAGGGCCGCCAGATCCGCCAGGACCGCCAGAGCCGCCAGGGCGACCAAGGCGACCAGGAAGCTTCGGGGCGTACGGGCGGCCCCCTTCCCCGGCAGCGGCGAGGGCCCCGGGGCGGGCCCCGTCAGGACTACCTGGACGCCTTCACGGCCAGGGGCGACGCCGCCGAGGTACGGGAGGACGCCCCCGAAACGAAGGAGGGCGACTTCACGCCCCGCGCCTCCCCGCGCGCCCCCGACCCGTACGCCTCCGTCACCGACTGGACCGCCGAGGACGACGACGCCGTCCGTACGGAGCGGCACACCGGCGACGCGCCGCTCACCGGTGTGCCCGTGGCCCCCGCCAAGGGCGCCAAGGGACGGACGTTCACCGGGATCGCGGCCGCCGCCGTCACCACCGTGCTCGCCATCGTCGTGGCCGGCCAGGTCACCGGCGGCAGCACCGACGACGCGCGGGCCCAGCGGTCGGCCGCCGACCAGGCGCGCGACGCCCGGGACGGCGGCACGGGCACGGGCGAGTCCGAGGAGGCGCCCGCCGGCGAGGGCGCCGCGGCACCGCTGACGTACGAGCAGCAGATGGGCACCGTGTACCCGCTCGGCGCCGAACTGAAGGGGTCCGGCGAGTTCGACGCGATCCCCGGCATCGCCAAGGCGCCGGGCAAGGGAGACAAGTACACCTACCGCGTGGACGTCGAGCAGGGCCTCGGCCTCGACGGCGAACTCTTCGCGCAGGCCGTGCAGAAGACGCTCAACGACGAACGGAGCTGGGCGCACAACGGCGCCAAGACGTTCGAGCGCATCCACTCCGGTCACCCCGACTTCGTGATCACGCTCGCCAGCCCCGGCACCACCGCCGACTGGTGCGCCAAGTCCGGGCTGGACACCACCGTCGACAACGTCTCCTGCGACTCGGCGGCCACCGAGCGCGTCATGATCAACGCCTACCGGTGGGCGCAGGGCGCGAAGACTTACGGCGACGCCAGGATCCACGCCTACCGGGAGATGCTGATCAACCACGAGGTCGGCCACCGACTCGGCCACAACCACGTGACCTGCGACAAGGACGGCGACCTCGCCCCCGTCATGCAGCAGCAGACCAAGTTCCTCGAGTACGACGGCATCCGCTGCCGTCCCAACGCCTGGGCCTACCCCGCCGGCTGACCCGCGCGGCACGTTCGAACGTGCCCCGCACCGGAAAGTTACGACCGTTCACCCCTTCTGGTGGCGTGATGGACAACCGTCCGTCGCGCCACCGTCTTGTCCGCTTACGTTCTTCCCGCTGCGAGCCGTCGAACCAACGGCGGCTCTCCACACGGGAGATCGGGGGTGCGCGGGTGCGCATCGGACTGCTGACGGAGGGTGGCTACCCGTACCTGAGCGGCGACGCCGGGCTCTGGTGCGACCGGCTCGTGCGCGGGCTCGGGCAGCACGAGTTCGACGTCTACGCGCTCAGCCGCAGCGAGGACCAGGAGGACGAAGGCTGGGTTCCGCTGCCCCCGCAGGTCAGCAGGGTGCGTACCGCGCCGCTGTGGACAGCGCGGGACGCCGGGCCCGCATACGGACGGCGCGCGCGCCGGCGCTTCACCGAGTACTACGGCGAACTGGCCGACGTCCTGTGCGCCTCGGGCACCGGAGATCTCCCCGGCCATCCCGGGGAGACGTCCGCAAGTGAGGCGGACCGTTTCGCCAACGCCCTCCACGGGCTCGCCGGACTCGCCCGCGACGAGGGCCCCCTGGCAGGCGCGCTCCGCTCCGAGACCGCCGTGCGCGCCCTGGAGCGCGCCTGTCGCGCACCCGGCGCCCAGCGCCCCGCGCGCGAGGCGCGCGTCCCCGATCTCCTCGCCGTCGTCGCGCACCTGGCACGCGCGCTGCGCCCCCTCTCACTGGACTGGTACGACGACGCCGGACTCGGCGCGGTCGACCTGTGCCACGCCGCGTCCGGCGGCTCGGCCGCCCTGCCCGGCCTGCTCGCCCGGCACTTCTTCGGCGTGCCGCTGCTGCTGACGGAGTACGGCGTGCGACTGCGCACGCACTACCTGACCGCCACGGAGTACTCGCCGTCCATACGCGCGCTGGTCGCCGCCTTCCACGGCCGGCTCACCGCCGAGATCTACCGGCGGGCCGCTGTCATCACCCACGGCAACGCGCACGCCCGCCGCTGGCAGGAGCGCTGCGGAGCCGACCGCGCGAAACTGCGCACCGTCCACCCGGGCATGGACGCCGCCCCCTTCACCGAGGCGGGGGAGTACCCGGACCGCACCGCCCCGGACACCCTGGTGTGGGTCGGCACGGTCGAACCCGCCAAGGACCTGGTCTCCCTGCTGCACGCCCTCACCGAGATCCGCAAGGAGGAGCCCTGGACCCGGCTGCGGATCATCGGCTCCCCCCGCGACCCCGAGGGCGCGGAGTACCTCGCCCACTGCCGGGCCCTGGCCGCACACCTCTTCCCCGACGACGCCGACGGCCCCTACGCTCCCGGCCGCGACCCGGTCTCCTTCGAGGCGATCGGCGACCCCGGTCTCCCCTTCGCCCGCGACGCGTACACCGCCGGTGCCCTGGTCGTGCTCTCCAGCGTCGTCGAGGGTTTCCCGGCCGGCCTGGTCGAGGCGATGCTCTGCGCTCGCGCCACGGTCTGCACGGACGTCGGCGCGGTGGTCGAGGCGGTCGGCGGCACGGGTCTCGTGGTGCCCCCGCGCAATCCGCGGGCGCTCGCCGAGGCGTGCGTGGCACTGCTGCGCGATCCCGGGCGCCGTGCGCGCCTCGGAGCCGCCGCCCGCGCCCGCGCGCTGGAACTCTTCACCGTCGAGCAGAACGTCACGGCATTTCACGGCATTTATCAAGAGATCCACTCGCGTACACCGGTCCGCCGGGTGGTGCCGTACGACGCCGGTGAGCCCCGCCCGTTCGCCGCCCCGGCCGAGACGCACGTCCCGGACCGCTGGACGGCCGGTGCCCGGCCTCGTGCCGCCCGGAGCCGCCCGGGGTGGGCGACGGACGCGCCGCCGCGGCCGGCGGCGGCCCTCTCCGCCGTCGAGGGGGCCCGATGAGCGGCCTCGGCGAACTCGACCGCCCCGGGACGCCGGGCCATCCCGGGACGCCCGGTGGTCCGGAGACACCCGGTGGTCTCGGGACGCCCGGTGGTTCCGGTGCCTGGGACGAGCGCTCGCGCAGGTGGCCGGACCGCGCACCCGGCCCGGCATCCGACTCCGTACGGGCCGGGTCCCGGGAGGGCCACCCCGAGAGGCGGCCCGGGACCACCCGCCGCGCCGGACCCGACCCCGTCAAGGCCCTGATGCAGCGCCACCGGGCGCTGTGCGAGCGGGCGGTGGACCCGCTGGAGATCGCGGCGGGCCTGGAGGCGCACGGCGTCACCGACCGGACCGCCGCGCACTTCCGCCACCGGGACGTCTTCTCCCTCGCGGAGGAGATGTACGCCCGCGTCCCGCGCGACGACGAGCCGCCCTCACCCGAGAGCGATCTCCTCCCCGGCGACGCGTCCGGGCACGACACCGACCGCCTTACCGGCGCCGGGGACGGCAGCCTGCCGGCGGCCCCCACGGCGACGCCCCCCGCCCGCCCCGGCTGGATCGCGCTCACCCTGCTGCCCGGCGCGCTGTGCGCCGCCACGGTCGCCGGGCTGCGGCTCACCCACGGGCAGCCGCGCCTGATCACGGCCGCCGCCGGCGCGCTCGCCGCGGCCCTCGCCCTGCGCGTGGTCCTGCGCCGATGGCGGCCGGCGGGCGGCCCGCACCCCCACACCGCCACCTGGACCTCCTGGCTCGTGGGCTACGCCCTCCTGGGTGACGGCCTGCTCGGCGTGGTCCTCCGCGGCGGCCCCGACGCCCTGCCGACCGGCGGAGCGGACGGCCCCTGGCCGGTCAGCGCCACCCCCGCACTGGCGCTCGCCCTGGCCTGCGCGCCCGCCCTCTGGTGCGCCCACCTGTTCGCCGTGCGCGCCCGCCGCACCCTGGCCACGAGCCGCGGCCTGAACGACTTCACCGCCTCCGTACGGACCCTGCTGTACGGCACGTTCGCCCTGTTCCTGTGCGTGACGGCGGCCCTCGCCGCCCTCTCCGGCGCGCTCCTGGACCAGCCGGTCCCCGCACCGCAGACGCTCACGCTGGGCGCCCTGCTCTTCCTCGCCCGGCTCACGGCCGGGCACGGCCTCACCCACACCCCGGCGCTCGTCCTCACCGGCGCGGCGACAGCCGAGGCCACCGCCCTGGCCGGCCTCTTCGCGGGCCGGCTCCCCGGATGCGGCGTCCTGGCCGTCCCCGTCGAGGCCCTCGTGACCACCTGGGGGCCCGGCAGCGTCCCGACGGCGGCCTGCGGCGCGGGCGCGCTGACGCTGCTGCTGCACGCCACCCGCCGGCTGACCAGGGCCTCGGCCCACGCGGACCCGGAGCCCCACCGGTGAACCCAGCCGTCCCGCGCCCCCACGGCGGCGGAACAGGCGCCCACGCACCCCCGCGGCGCCCCGCGCACCCCCGCGCCCGCCCCCGGACACCTTCCGTCCTTCCCGTCCTTCCCGTCCCGGTCCGACCGTCAAGGCCGCCGAGCACCACCCCTGAAGGAGAACCCGACATGACCACCTCCCGACCCGGAACATCGGCCCCGGGAGCCACCCGATGAGGGTCCTGCTGATCGGAGCCAACGGATACCTCGGCCGCTTCGTCGCCGACCGCCTGCTCGCCGACCCGGCCGTCCAGCTCACCGTCCTCGGCCGCGGTGACGACGCCGACGTCCGCTTCGACCTCGCCAGCGGCAGCCCCGGCGCCCTCACCCGGTTCTTCGACGCGGTCCACCCCGGCGTCGTCGTCAACTGCGCCGGCGCCACCCGCGGCGGAGCCCGCGAACTGACCCGGCACAACACCGTCGCCGTCGCCACCGTCTGCGAGGCCCTGCGCCGCAGCGGCTGCGGCGCCCGCCTGGTCCAGGTCGGCTGCAGCGCGGAGTACGGCCCCAGCCAGCCCGGTTCCTCCACGGCGGAGGACGCCGTCCCCCGCCCCGGCGGGCCCTACGGCGTCAGCAAGCTCGCCGCGACGGAACTGGTCCTCGGCTCCGGCCTGGACGCCGTCGTGCTCCGTGTCTTCTCGCCGGCCGGACCCGGCACCCCCGCCGGCTCCCCGCTGGGCCGGCTCGCCGAGGCCATGCGCCGCGCCATGCAGTCCGGCGACGGCGAACTGCGGCTCGGCGGCCTCGGCGCCCAGCGGGACTTCGTGGACGTGCGCGACGTCGCCCGCGCCGTCCACGCCGCCTCCCTCTCGGCCGCGCAGGGCGTCATCAACATCGGCTCCGGCCGCGCCGTGCGCCTGCGCGACGCCGCCGCCACCCTCGCCCGCGTGGCCGGCTACGGCGGTGCCCTGCACGAACTCGACAGCCCGCCCGGCGCCCCACGATCGGTCATCGGCCACCCCCGTGCCGAAGCGGCCCCCGGCCACCGCGCGGACCCCCTCGGCCACCACCGCTCCGACAACGCCGTCCACCCCCGGGCGGACGGTCTCGGGCACCGCGCCGAACCCGAGCACGCGGCGCCGGTCGCGTACCCGTACCCGGACGGCTGCGGAAGCTGGCAGCAGGCGGATGTGCGCACCGCCCGCGACCGGCTCGGCTGGCGCCCCCGCATCGGCCTGGAGGAATCCCTGGCCGACATCTGGATGGAGGCCGCGTGCCGCATCTGACGGGCACGGGAACGGGCCGATGCCCGGCCACTGGGACGACATCGTCTCGCGGGTCGGAACGGGTGTCTCGGAATGAAAAAACGCGTGGCAGTGTTACGGGGAGAACAACCGTAATGATTGACCGACCGACGGAGTCCCCGTGTCGCTGCCACCCCTGGTCGAGCCGGCCCCCGAACTCACCGTGGACGAGGTCCGCAGGTACTCCCGCCACCTGATCATCCCCGACGTCGGGATGGACGGGCAGAAGCGGTTGAAGAACGCCAAGGTGCTCGCCGTTGGCGCCGGCGGCCTCGGTTCGCCGGCCCTGATGTACCTCGCCGCGGCGGGCGTGGGCACCCTGGGCATCGTGGAGTTCGACGAGGTCGACGAGTCGAACCTGCAGCGCCAGATCATCCACAGCCAGGCCGACATCGGCCGCTCCAAGGCGGAGTCGGCCCGTGACACCGTCAAGGGCATCAACCCGTACACGAACGTCGTCCTTCATCAGGAGCGGCTCGAAGCCGACAACGTGATGGAGATCTTCAGCCAGTACGACCTGATCGTCGACGGTACGGACAACTTCGCGACCCGCTACCTGGTCAACGACGCCTGCGTGCTGCTGAACAAGCCGTACGTGTGGGGCTCCATCTACCGCTTCGACGGCCAGGCGTCCGTCTTCTGGTCCGAGCACGGCCCCTGCTACCGCTGCCTCTACCCGGAGCCCCCGCCCCCCGGCATGGTCCCCTCCTGCGCCGAGGGCGGCGTGCTGGGCGTGCTGTGCGCGTCCATCGGCTCCATCCAGGTCAACGAGGCCATCAAGCTCCTCGCCGGCATCGGCGAGCCGCTGGTCGGCCGCCTGATGATCTACGACGCCCTGGAGATGCAGTACCGCCAGGTCAAGGTCCGCAAGGACCCCGACTGCGCGGTCTGCGGTGAGAACCCCACCGTCACCGAACTCATCGACTACGAGGCGTTCTGCGGCGTCGTCTCCGAGGAGGCCCAGGCGGCCGCGGCCGGCTCCACGATCACTCCCAAGCAGCTCAAGGAGTGGATCGACGACGGCGAGAACATCGAGATCATCGACGTCCGCGAGCAGAACGAGTACGAGATCGTCTCCATCCCGGGCGCGCGGCTGGTCCCGAAGAACGAGTTCCTCATGGGCACCGCCCTGGAGAGCCTCCCGCAGGACAAGAAGATCGTCCTGCACTGCAAGACGGGTGTCCGCAGCGCGGAGGTCCTCGCGGTCCTGAAGTCCGCGGGTTTCTCCGACGCGGTGCACGTCGGCGGCGGCGTCATCGGCTGGGTCCACCAGATCGAGCCCGACAAGCCGATCTACTGAGCCGTACCCGGCCCGGTTCTTCGAGCGGCGGGGGTCTCGCGCACCATGGGTGCCCGGGGCCCCCGCCGTCGTCGTGAGCGGGACGGTCGTCGTGAGCGGGGCGAGCGGGGCCGCTACGAGCAGACCTCGCCGTCCTTGGGCACGGTCCCGTCCAGCAGATAGGCGTCGACCGCGGAGTCCACGCAGTCGCTGCCGCTGCCGTACGCACCGTGGCCCTCGCCTTTCCAGGTGAGCACCACCCCCACGCCCTCGCCCAGCTCGTCCGCCATCGCCCGGGCGCCCTCGTAGGGCGTCGCCGGATCGCCGGTGTTGCCCACCACCAGCACCGGGGCCGCGCCCGGAGCGCTCACCTCCGGCGTCTCGTACTGCCCGGCCACCGGCCAGTCGTGGCACCAGCCGGCGGTGTCCCAGCCGAGGAAGGCGCCGAAGACGGGAGAGATCCGCTCGAACTCGCCCAGCCGCTTCCTCGCCTCCTCCGGCGTCGGCCGGTCCTTGCCGTCGAGGCACGATATGACCCGTTGGGAGTGGGTGGTCGTGCCGTAGTGCCCGGACGTATCACGCTCGTTGTAGCCGTCGGCGAGTGCCAGCAGTTCCGAACCGTCGCCCGCCTCGGCCGCGGCCAGCGCGCTGGTCAGGGTCGGCCAACTGTCCTTGCCGTACAGCGGCAGCACGATCCCGGTGACGGCCAGCGTCTCGGTCAGCTCCCGGCCGGAGGACGACGTGGGCAGCGGTTCCGCGTCGAGGCGCTCCAGCAGCCCGGCGATCTTCCGCGAGCCCTGCTCGGGGTCCTGGCCGGTGGACCGCAGATAGTCGTCGAGCGCGCGCTGGAAGCCCCTGGCCTGGTGCTCGGCGTGGCCCATCGTGTCGGCGGTCGGATCGACGACCGCGTCCAGGACCAGCCGCCCGACCTTCTCGGGGAACAGGTGCGCGTAGACGCCGCCGAGTTCGGTGCCGTAGGAGATGCCGAAGTAGTGCATCTCCCGGTCGCCGAGGACCTGGCGCAGCAGGTCCATGTCGCGTGCGGTGTCCGTGGTCGACACATGTCCCATCAGCTTCCCCGCGGCCCGCTCGCAGCCCTTGCCGAAGGCGGTGGCGTCCTTCAGGAACGCTTGCTCCTCGGCGGCGGTGTCGGGTGTGGCGTCCACCGACTCGGCGGTCCGGATCGCCTTGTCGTCGCGGCAGCGCACGCCTTCGCTTGCGGCCACTCCGCGCGGGTCCCAGCTCACCAGGTCGTACCGCTCGTGCAGTGCCGACGCGGTGGGGGCGTACCCCGGCAGCGTGGAGACGCCCGAGCCGCCGGGGCCGCCGAAGTTGAACAGCAGGGAGCCGGCGCGCCGGTCACCGCGGGCCTTGGAGCGGATCAGGGCCAGACCGATGCGCTCACCGCCCGGTTCCGACCAGTCCAGCGGCACCTTGAGCGTGGCGCACTGCCAGTCGCCGCCCGGCGCCGGGGTCTCGCCGGTGCTCTCGCAGCGCCCCCAGTCGAGCCGCTGGGCCGACAGGGACTCGTCCTCGGAGTCCGAACCTCCTGAACCGCAGCCCGCCGTCAGCAGGGCCGCGGCGGCCAGCAGAGCCGCCCACCGAACCGAACGTGCCATGTGCACTCCCCCCAGCAGGCCGTCCGCACGGTACGGCGGATGGCTGTCCTGCCATGGTAGGCGGATCGCACCTCACCCGTCGGAGCCTGTGGATAACCCGCTGAGCTGCTGAAACGGCGGGGCTCGGGATCAGGAGCAGACGGTTTTGGCCTTCGGGGTGCGCCCGTCGAGCAGATAGCCGTCCACCGCGTTCCGCACGCACGTGTTCTTGCTGTCGTACGCGCCGTGCCCCTCGCCCTTGTAGGTCAGCTCGACGCCGACTCCCGCGCCCAGGGCGTCCACCATCTTCCGGGCGCCCTCGTACGGTGTGGCCGGGTCGCCGGTGTTGCCCACGACCAGGATCGGCGGGGCTCCGTCGGCCCGCACGGCGGGGTGGTCGGCGGCGCCGGCGACCGCCCAGTCGGTGCAACTGACCATGGACCAGGCGAGGTAGTCGCCGAAGAGCGGGGAGGCCGAGCGGAACTCGGGAAGTCTGCGCCGCACGTAGGCCGAGTCGTACCGCGGTTTGTCGTCGGCGCAGTTGATGGCGACGTTGGCCGCGGTGATGTTGCTGTACTCGCCGTTCTCGCCGCGTCCGTTCAGCGAGTCGGAGAGCACCATGAGGACCCTGCCGTCGCCGTCGTACGCCTGCTCCAGGCCCTCCGTGAGGTACTCCCAGAAGTCCTTCGAGTAGAGGGACTGCGCGATGCCGCTGGTCGCGGCGGTCTGGGTGAGTTCTCGGGGGCGGATGCCGGGGATCGGCCTGCTGTCGAGGTCCTTCAGCAGCTTGGCGATGCGGTCCTTGACGTTC
The DNA here is from genome assembly GCF_039542605.1 of Streptomyces ziwulingensis. NCBI lineage: Bacteria > Bacillati > Actinomycetota > Actinomycetes > Kitasatosporales > Streptomycetaceae > Streptomyces > Streptomyces ziwulingensis. The sequence continues at coordinate 124,619 of NZ_BAABIG010000071.1, read as the reverse complement.
TGGGCGCTGTCGCCGAGGGGGCAGTCCTCGGTCTGGGAGACGCAGTTCTCGGCGAAGTTGTCGAGGGCGCGCTGGAAGCCCTTCGCCTGCCCCAGCGAGCCCTGTTCGGAGTTCTGCGTGGGGTCGACGACGGCGTCGAAGACGGCACGGCCCACCTTCTCGGGAAACAGGTGCGCGTAGACGCCGCCGAGTTCGGTGCCGTAGGAGATGCCGAAGTAGTGCAGTTTGTCGTCACCGAGGACCTGGCGCATCAGGTCCATGTCGCGGGCCGCGTCGGTGGTCGCGACGTGCGGCAGCATCTTCTCGGAGTTCTTCTCGCAGGCCGCGTTGAACTTCTTGGTGTTCGCCACCAGTTCGGTGCGTTCGGCGGCGTCGTCGGGGGTGGCGTCCTGCTGGAAGTAGGTGTCGAGCTGGGCGTCGTCCAGGCACTCCACCGGGACGCTGCGGCCCACGCCGCGGGGGTCGAAGCTGACCAGGTCGTAGCGGGTGTTCAGCTTCTCGTAGTCCTGGCCGAAGGCGGGCAGGGTGGTGACGCCCGAACCGCCGGGGCCACCGAAGTTGAAGATCAGTGAACCGATCCGCCGGTCGGCCGCGCCGCTCGCCCGGGCGCGGATCAGCTCCAGTCCGAGGGTGTCGCCCTCGGGATCGTCCCAGTCGAGCGGGGCCTTCATGGTGGCGCACTGCCACGCGTCGCCGTCCGGCAGCGGCGAGGGCGCGGTGCCGCCGCCCTGGGCCGGGGACGGGGCCGGGCAGTCCCTCCAGCCGAGCTTCTGCTTCGCCAGGTCCCCGTCACCCGGATCGGCGCCGTCGCCGCAGCCGGCCAGCAGCGAGGACAGCAGCAGTACGGCGGTGGCGGTGGCGGGGGCGGCGCGCAGCCGGGAGGAGTGCGGCATGTCCCCATCGTGCGGTCGCGCGGGCCGGGGCGCGCGGGGCGGGGGCCGTACGGAGTAGGAGGAGCCCTCGGGCCCGTCCCGCTACAGCGCCTGCTTCCGCGACAGGTGGGTGAAGGCCAGCCAGCCCGGCAGTACCGGCAGCCACAGGGTCAGCAGCCGGAACAGGAGCACGGCCGGAGCGGCGACCTCCTTGGGCAGGCCCACGGCGATCAGACCGACCGTCAAGGTGGCCTCCACCGCGCCCACGCCGCCCGGCGTCGGCGCCGCCGACCCCAGCGCGTTGCCCGCGAGGAAGACCACGGCGACGCTGGCGAGGCTGATGGACGTCGACTCGTCGCCGAACGCGCGGATCGAGGCGTCCAGGCACATCACGAAACAGGCGGTGAGCAGCAGCATGCCGCCGATGCCGGTGACCAGCTTCTGCGGCCTCTGCAGCACGTCGAGCATGCGCGGCACGACGCCCGCGAAGAGCGAGCGCACGCGCGTGACGACGAACTTCCGCAGGAACGGCACCGAGGTGACCACGAGGACCAGGACCGCCACCGTCAACAGGCCCGCGATGACCGTCCGGGACGGCGACAGCGACGGGGTCTTCTCGGTGCCGGTGAGATAGCCGAAGGAGAGCAGCATCAGGATGTGGCAGCCCAGGCCGAACAACTGCGACGCGCCGACACTGGCGACCGCGAGCCCGGGCCGTACGCCCGCACGCTGGAGGAAACGGGTGTTCAGGGCGACGCCGCCGACCGCGGCCGGGGCGACGATCTTCACGAACGACCCGGCGACCTGCGCGGCCACGGTCCGCAGCCACGGCACGCGCTCGGGCACGAAGCCGAGCAGCGCCATCGCCGCCGCGAAGTAGCTCGCCGCCGAGAAGAGCACGGCGGCGGCGACCCAGCCCCACTCGGCGTGCGCGATCAGCGGTCCGAACTCGATGTGGGTGAGCTGGGTCAGCAGGAAGTAGGCGCCGATCGCGCCGGCGATGAAGCTGATCAGCGTGCGCGGCCGGATCCGTTCGAGGCGGGCCGGCTCGACGGGGGCCTGCGGCCTGATCCGCAGCACCTGGTGCCGGATCTGGGTGAGCAGGTCCTCCTCGCGGGCCTCGTCCATGGCGTCGTCGAGGGCCCGTTTCTCGGCCCGCTGCTCCGCGCGTGCGACCTTCTTGTCGGGTTTCGGGTCCGGTCTGCCGGGGTGACGGGGCTGGTCGAGCGGGACGGTCCGGTCGGGGTGGCGGGGCTTTTCGAGCGGGACGGTCCGGTCGGCGTGGCGGGGTTTGTCGAGAGAGAGGGCGCCGGCGGGTCGGTGGGGCTGGTCGAGCGGGACGGGCCGACCGGGCTCGTCGGCCGTGGCGCCGGAGTCGTCCGCCGCTTCCGAACGGGCCAGCTTGGCCTGTTTCGACGCCTCCAGTACGGCGTCGCGCTCGCGCTCGGCCCGCTCCCGGGCCAGCTTCCGCAGCGTCGCGCGGGTGGAGCGGCTGAGCGCGATCGGCTGGAGCATCGGCAGGCAGTCCGCCACGGCGTCCGGACCCAGCACACTCACCGCGGAGGCCACCGCACGCTCGGCGCCCACCCGCAGCCCCAGTGTCACCAGGAGCTGGGAGGTGTCCATGCGCAGCAGCAGGTCCCCGGCGGCGATCTCGCCGATCCGCAGGTCGGTGAGGATCACGGTGCCGGAACGATCCACCAGGATGGCGTCACCGACCAGCCTGCGGTGGGCGATCCGCCTCGACTGCAGGGCCCGTACCTGCTCCCAGGTGTCGCGCAGCAGGTCGTCGGTGATCTCCTCGTCCGCCAGCGAGTCGAGGGTGCGCCCGCCGGTGTGCTCGTAGACGAGTATCACGGCGTCGGGGCCGAGCTCCGACGTCGCGATCAGCTTCGGCGCGTTGGCGCCCGCCGCGATGGCCGCGTAGGCGAGCAGCGCCTCCTGCTCCAGCGCCTGGCGCAGCGACTGGAGGCTGCTGCGGGTGGCGAAGCCGCGCAGGGTCAGATTGCGCCACGCGCGGTAGAAGAAGCCCTGCGCCTGCTGCTCCCGGTCGACGACCGTGACGTCCAGCGGCGGGCCGTCCTCCAGCGTCACGAAGTAGCGCCGGCCGCGGTCGCCGGTCTCGGCGGTGTCCGGCGGGGCCTCCTCGCGCGAGGCGGTCACCGGACGGAACCCCACCGTCCTGAGGCCCGCCATCAGCGTGCGCCCGGTGGGCCGGACGTTGGGGGAGCCGACCGCGTACAGCGTCCCGTAGGCCACGGTCCAGCCGATCAGCACCGTGAGGATGATCGAGAACGGCGTCGTGTAACCGGTGACGAGCATGGAGAAGGCGTCGAGGAGCAGCACGATCCACAGCACCGCGCGCCACCGCGGCCTGCGGGACATGCCGACGGCCGTCATGTAGGCGATGACCGGCGCCAGATAGCCGTGGACGGGGTCGGTGAGGGCGTGGATGTCCCCGGGCGAGGGCTGGGTGAGCGCCTCCTGGATGGAGCCCGGGGCGGCCTTGGCGACCCACAGGTCCGTGGCGAGCGTCACTCCGTGGGCGAGGACGGCCGCGAGCACGCCGTCGGCGATGCGCAGTCCGTCCCGTTTGATCAGCCGCTCGATCGCGAAGGCGACCGGCACCAGGAGGATCGCGATGCTGGAGGCCAGTCCGGCGATCTTGATCAGGAGGTCGGGCGCCTGGCCGGTGCCCTTGTTGATGTCCTGTTCGAGGCCCGAGGTGGTGCCGTGGGCGAACGCGGCGACGGCGAGCAGCACGACGACGGCGAGGACGCCCACCAGGAGACGCACCAGGTCGGACGGCCGGTGCACCCGCGCGGGGAGCAGGGGTTCGTCACCCTCCACCTCGTCGACGTGCGCGGTGTCGGCGGCGTCGGTGTCCGGTGCGGTGCCGCCGGTGGCGCCGGCGCCGGGTTCGCCGACGGAGTCCCCGGCGGAGCCCCCGCCGGAGTTCCCGTCAGCGCTCTCGGGGGCGCTCGCGGAGGCGTTCTCCGGGGTGTCAGGACGCGAGGAGGCGGCAGAGGTGTCCTCCGCGTCGCCAGGCTGCGCACCCTGCTGTCTCATCGTCTCTTCTTGCTCTCGTATCACTGGTCACCGCCCGCACGATGGTGGCATGCCGCACCGACACTCGGGGGCATCAGGGTGCACATGCGGGGCGGCACAGTCTGCCCGAAGCGCCGCCGTCGGGGGAGGGACACGGACGGGTGACGCGAACGCGTCGTGGTGTCGGTGGGGTGGGGCAGGATGGGGCGGATGAGCGAGGAGAGCCTTCCGGGTGACGTCCGTCCCGAGCCCGCGGACGCGCTGCCGGAGTACGCCGAGCGGGTCCTTGAGGTCGCCGATCTGATCCCGCCGGGGCGCGTCATGACCTACGGCGACGTCGCCGAGTGGCTGGAGGAGGGCGGCCCGCGGCAGGTCGGCCGAGTGATGTCCCTCTACGGCGGAGCGGGCGTGCCCTGGTGGCGCGTGGTCCGCGCGGACGGCGTCCTGCTCTCGGGACACGAACTGGAGGCGCTCGGCCGGTACCGGGAGGAGAGCACGCCCCTGAAGGAGGCGGGCAGGGCCGCGGAGGGGCACCTGCCGCGCGTCGACATGAGACGGGCGCGGTGGGACGGCGGCGAAGGCGCGCAGGGTCACACCTGACAGCTTGCGCCAGGGGACCGGCCGAGGTGAGGGGAGTGATCCGTACGAGGGAACCGGGACAGACCGGGCACGTCCGCGACATGACGTACGTTCGAAGGGCGGGTGACACATGTGCCGCGGGTGACGGGAGGGAAGAAGCGGAAGACCTGCTTCCCGCCTTGCCTTCGGCGTAGCGTCGCCCGCACGTGTCCCCCTCACCCCGCGCCCACCGACCGCCGCACGCGGCGGTCGTCGCACCAGCACACCCACCAGGACCGGCGAACCACGTGAGCTCCTCTTCCTTCACCAGGCACCTGACGCACCCCCAGGTGCGTCAGGGGGCCCGTGGCGCTTACCGGCTGGTCCGCACCCCGCCCGCGCGAGTGGACCCCCCTCTCCTGGACGCGCCCCAGCGCGCCGTGGTTGACCACCGCGGCGGCCCGCTGCTCGTCCTCGCCGGTCCCGGTACCGGCAAGACCACCACGCTCGTCGAGTCCGTGGCGGCCCGGATCGCCCGCGGCGCCGACCCCGAGCGGATCCTGGTGCTGACCTTCAGCCGCAAGGCGGCCGTCGAACTGCGCGACCGCATGGCGCGGCGCACCGGCGCGGCCCGCGCCCCGCGCGCCACCACCTTCCACTCGTTCAGCTACGCCCTGGTCCGCGCGCACCAGCACAGCGACCTGTTCGTCGAGCCGATGCGGCTGCTGTCCGGTCCCGAGCAGGACGTGACCGTCCGCGGGCTGCTCGCGGGCCAGGCGGACCTGGAGCGGCTGGGGCTGGCTCATGTGCGCTGGCCCGACGAGTTGCGCGCCTGCCTGACCACCCGCGGTTTCGCCGACGAGGTCCGCGCGGTCCTCGCCCGCAGCCGCGAGCTGGGCCTCACCCCGGACGCGCTGGCGGACTTCGCCCGGCGCATCGGCCGCCCCGACTGGCGGGCCGCCGCCACCTTCCTCGCCGAGTACCTGGACGTCCTCGACCTCCAGGGCGTGCTCGACTACGCCGAACTGGTCCACCGCGCGGTACTTCTCGCCCAGCGCCCCGGTGTCGCCGAGCGCCTCGCCGCGCAGTACGACGCCGTGTACGTCGACGAGTACCAGGACACCGACCCGGCCCAGGTACGGCTGCTGCACGCCCTCGCCGGAGGAGGCCGTACGCTCGTCGCCCTCGGCGACCCGGACCAGTCGATCTACGCGTTCCGCGGCGCGGACGTGGGCGGGATCCTGGACTTCCCGCACGCCTTCCCAGGCGCGGACGGCCGCCCCGCGCCCGTGCGGGTCCTGCGTACCTCGCGCCGCTCGGGGGCGGCCCTGCTGGCCGCCACCCGGCTGCTGACCCAGCGCATGCCGCTGTCCCGCCTTCCCGCCGACAAGGCGCGCGCGCACCGGGAACTCGCCGCCGTGCGGGACGGGGGCCGCGTCGAGGCGTACACCTACCCGACGCCCGGCACGGAGCTGGACAACGTCGCCGACATCCTGCGCCGGGCCCACCTGGAGGACGGCGTCCCGTGGAGCGAGATGGCCGTCCTGGTGCGTGCCGCCTCCCGCGGCCTCCCGGCGGTCCGCCGCGCCCTGACCAGCGCCGGTGTGCCGCTGGACGTCGACGGCGACGACCTGCCGCTGCGCCACGAACCGGCGGTCGCCCCACTGCTGACGGCGCTGCGCGCGGTGGCCACGGCGGAGGCCGCGGACGTCTCGGAAGGCGCGGACGGCTCGGAGGCGGCGGACGTCTTGGAAGGCGCAGAGGTCTTGGAAGGCGCGGACGTCTTGGAAGGCGCAGAGGTCTCGGAAGGCGCAGACGTCTCGGAAGGCGCGGAGGTCCCGCTGCCTCCGGACCACTCCGACGCATCCGCCGCCACCACATCCGCCGCCGCCACCACATTCGACACCACCACATCCGACACATCCGCCACCTCCTGGCTCGACACCGAGACCGCGCTCACCCTGCTCACCTCTCCGCTGGCCGGCATGGACGCCGCCGACCTGCGCCGCCTCGGGCGGGCCCTGCGCGAGGAGGAGCGGGCTGCGGGCCGGGCCCTGCCGCCGCCCTCGGACCAGTTGCTCGCGCGGGCGCTGGCCGAGCCGGAGCGCCTGGCCGTGCACGACCCCGCGTACGCGCGTGGCGCCCAGCGTCTCGGCGCGCTGCTGCGCAAGGCCCGGGAACGCCTGGCCGGCGGCGGCACGGCCGAGGAGGCGCTGTGGGACCTCTGGGCGGGCACGCCCTGGCCCAGCCGACTGGAGCGGTCCGCCCGGCGCGGGGGCGCGGCCGGCCGCAACGCCGACCGGGACCTGGACGCCGTCTGCGCGCTGTTCGCGACCGCCGCACGCGCGGAGGAGCGCACCGGCGGCCGGGGCGCCCTGAACTTCCTGGAGGAGATCGAGGCGGAGGACATCGCCGCCGACACCCTCGCGCGACGAGCCGTGCGCCCCGACGCCGTGCGCCTGATGACCGCGCACCGCGCCAAGGGCCTGCAGTGGCGGCTGGTCGTCGTCGCCGGGGTCCAAGAGGGGCTCTGGCCCGACCTGCGCCGCCGCGGCTCCCTCCTGGAGGCCGACCGGATCGGCCGGGACGGACTCGCCGAACCCCTCACCCCGGGGGCGTTGCTCGCCGAGGAACGCCGTCTGTTCTACGTGGCCGCCACGCGTGCGCGTGAGCGCCTCGTCGTCACGGCGGTGAAGGCGCCGGCGGACGACGGTGACCAGCCTTCCCGGTTCCTGTCCGAACTCGGCGTGGAACCCAAGGACGTCACCGGCCGCCCGCGCCGCCCGCTCTCGGTCGCGGCCCTGGTCGCGGAGTTGCGCGCCACCACCGTGGACCCGCGTGTCTCCGAGGCCCTGCGGGAGGCCGCCGCCCGCCGTCTGGCCCGTCTCGCCGCCCTCTGCGACGAGGAGGGCCGCCCGCTCGTGCCCGCCGCGCATCCCTACCGATGGTGGGGCATGTTCGAGCCGACGGAGTCCAAGGTGCCGCTGCGCGACCGCGACCAGCCCGTCGTGCTCTCCGGCAGCGCCCTGGACCAGTTGGCGGGCACCTGCGCCCTGCAGTGGTTCCTCGGGCGCGAGGTGAAGGCGGACGCGCCCGCGACCGTCGCCCAGGGCTTCGGCAACGTGGTGCACGTGCTCGCCGACGAGGTCGCCTCCGGGCACACCCCGGCCGACCTGGGTGTCCTCATGGAGCGACTGGACTCCGTCTGGAACGCGCTCGCCTTCGACGCGCCGTGGAAGTCGGAGCAGGAGAAGGCGCACGCGCGCGTGGCGCTCGAACGCTTCCTGAAGTGGCATGTCATGGACCGCACCGGACGGTCGCCGGTGGCCAGTGAGCACGATTTCGACGTCACCCTCGCGGCGGGTGACTACGAGGTGCGCATCCGGGGCCAGATGGACCGGGTGGAGGCGGATAGCGACGGCCGCGCCTATGTCGTCGACTTCAAGACCGGCAAGCAGGCGCCCAGCTCCGCGGAGGTGGCCCACCACCCGCAGCTCGCCGTCTACCAGCTCGCCGTCCGCGAAGGCGCTGTCGACGAGGTGTTCGACGGCACGCGTCCGGAGCCCGGCGGCGCCGAACTGGTTCAGCTCCGCCTGGGCGCCGCCAAGCGGGACGGCGGCGAGACGCTGCCCAAGGTGCAGGCCCAGGCCCCCCTGGGGGGCACTGAGGGCGCCGAGGGCACTGAGGGTACGGAGGGCGCTGAGGGCGAGTGGGTGGGGGAGCTGCTGGCCAAGGCCGCGGGCAAGGTCCTCGACGAGCGCTTCACGCCGACCTCGGGCCAGCACTGCGCGCACTGCGCCTTCCGGGCCTCGTGCAGCGCGCGGCCGGAGGGCAAGCACGTGGTCGAGTGACGGGGGGCACGGTGCCGGGCGAGGGCAGACACGTCACCGGGTGACCGGGGTGACGTATCGCACCTCCTGTGCTGACCTGCGTGGTTCGCGCCCCGGCAGTCCGTCCGGCCCCGGTTGTCAGTGCCCGCCGCTAGCCTCTTCGATGTGCCCGCTCGCCTCACCCACCCCGACCAGCTCAACGAGCTGCTCGGCATCCCCTTCACCCCGGAGCAGACGGCCTGCATCACCGCGCCGCCCGCCCCGCAGGTGATCGTGGCCGGGGCCGGCTCCGGCAAGACGACGGTGATGGCGGCGCGCGTGGTCTGGCTGGTCGGTACCGGCCTGGTCGCCCCCGAGCAGGTCCTCGGCCTCACCTTCACCAACAAGGCCGCCGGCGAACTCGCCGAACGCGTCCGCAAGGCGCTGGTCAGGGCCGGCGTCACCGACCCCGACGTCATCGACCCGGACAATCCGCCCGGCGAGCCGGTCATCTCCACCTACCACGCCTTCGCGGGCCGTCTGCTCACCGACCACGGCCTGCGCATCGGCCTCGAACCGTCCTCCCGGCTGCTCGCCGACGCCACCCGCTACCAGCTCGCCGCGCGGGTGCTGCGGGAGGCCCCCGGGCCCTACCCGGCCCTGACCCGCTCCGTCCCCGACCTGGTCGGTGACCTCCTCACGCTCGACTCCGAACTCTCCGAGCACCTGGTACGGCCCGAGGACCTGCGCGCCTGGGACGCCGACCTCCTGCGCACCCTGGAGCACGCCAAGCTCACCAACGCCGACCTGCGCAAGGTCCCCGAGGCGGCCGCCGCGCGCCGCGAGCTCGCCGAGCTGGTGATGCGCTACCGGGCCGCCAAACGCGACCGCGACCTGCTCGACTTCGGTGACCAGATCGCCCTGTCCGCGCGGCTCTCCGGGCTCCCCGAGGTGGGCCGTCTGCTGCGCGACGAGTTCCGGGTCGTGCTCCTCGACGAGTACCAGGACACCTCCGTCGCCCAGCGCGTTCTGCTGTCCGGCCTCTTCGGCGGCGGTACGGGCCACCCCGTGACCGCCGTCGGCGACCCCTGCCAGGCGATCTACGGCTGGCGCGGCGCCTCCGTCGCCAACCTCGACGACTTCCCCGAGCACTTCGCCCGCGCCGACGGCCGCCCCGCCACCCGCCAGGCGCTCAGCCAGAACCGCCGCAGCGGCGGCCGGCTCCTCGACCTCGCCAATGGCCTCGCCGAGCCCCTGCGCGCCCTGCACGAGGGCGTGGAGGCCCTCCGCCCCGCCCCGGGCGCCGAACACGACGGCACGGTCCGCTGCGCCCTGCTGCGCACCCACGCCGAGGAGATCGACTGGATCGCCGGCTCCGTCGCCCACCTCGTACGGACGGGGCAGGCGCCCGGCGAGATCGCCGTGCTGTGCCGCACGGCCGGCGACTTCGCCGAGATCCAGGGCGCGCTGGTGGCCCGGGACGTCCCCGTGGAGGTCGTGGGCCTCTCCGGCCTGCTGCACCTTCCCGAGGTGGCCGACCTCGTCGCCGTCTGCGAGGTCCTCCAGGACCCCGGCGCCAACGCCTCCCTGGTACGGCTGCTCACCGGTCCGCGCTGGCGCATCGGGCCGCGGGACCTCGCCCTGCTCGGACGCCGCGCCCGGTACCTGGTCGCCCACGCGCGCGTGGCCGGCGACGACGACCCCGACCGCCGTCTCGCCGAGGCCGTCGCGGGAGTCGACCCCTCCGAGGTGATCTCGCTCGCCGACGCCCTCGACACGTTCCTGGAGACGCCCCTGTACGGCGCCGGAGGCGGGGACGACGACGGGCTGCCCTTCTCGCCGGACGCGCGCGTCCGGTTCGCCCGCCTCGCCACCGAGCTGCGCGACCTGCGGCGCTCCCTGTCCGACCCGCTGATGGACGTACTGCACCGTGTCCTCGCCGTCACCGGTCTCGAGGTCGAGCTGTCGGCGTCCCCGCACGCGCTCGCCGCCCGCCGCCGCGAGACCCTGTCGAACTTCCTGGACGTCGCCGCCTCCTTCGCCGCGGGCGACCAGGAGGCGTCGCTGCTCGCGTTCCTCGGCTTCCTGCGCACCGCCGCCCAGTACGAGAAGGGGCTCGACAACGCCCTGCCCGGCGGCGAGAACACCGTCAAGGTGCTCACCGCCCACAAGTCCAAGGGCCTGGAGTGGGACGTCGTCGTGGTCCCCGGGCTCGTCACGGGCACCTTCCCCAGCACCCAGGGCCGCGAGAAGTGGACCGCCCAGGGAAAGGTCCTGCCGCACGCCCTGCGCGGCGACGCCGACACCCTCCCCGACGCCGTCTCCTGGGACGCGCGCGGCCTGAAGGCGTTCCAGGAGGCGATGAAGGACCACCAGCACACCGAGGAGCTGCGCCTCGGCTACGTCACCTTCACCCGCCCCCGCTCCCTCCTGCTGGGCTCCGGCCACTGGTGGGGCCCCACCCAGAAGAAGCCCCGCGGACCCTCCGACTTCCTCCAGGACCTGTACGACCACTGCGCCGCCGGGTACGGCGAGATCGAGGCGTGGGCGGACGAACCCGAGGAGGGCGAGGAGAACCCCGCCCTGCACCGGGCGGACGCCGACCAGGTGTGGCCGCTGCCGCTGGACGAGGACGCCCTCGCCCGGCGCCGGGCGGCCGCCGAGACGGTCCTCGCCCACCTGGAGAACCTCGCCACCGCCGGGGAGGGCCAGGGCCACCCCGGTTCGGCCGCCGCGCCCACGGCCGCTCACGACCCGGACGCCCACGACGACCCGGAGTGGCCGGCGCCACCGGAGGACGAGCCTCCGTACGACACCGGGCCTCCGTACGACACCGAGTCTCCGTACGACGACGAGCCCCCGTACGACGCTGAGCCCCCCTATGACGACGAGCCCCCCTACGACGACGAGCCCTCCGCGCCCCGCGTACCGGTCCCGCACCAGCCCCGCGTACCGGTCCCGCACCAGGCACCCGCCCCGGAACACGACGGACCGCCCCGGCCGCCCGGGCCGCCCCGCCTCCACGCGTACGACCGCCCCCCGGACCGGGAGACCTCCCTCACCCCGGAGGAGACCCGCACCCTCGCCTCCTGGGACCGCGACCTCGACGCCCTCGCCGGCGAGCTGCTGCGCGCGCGGGAGCGCGTCACCGAGGTACCGCTGCCGATGTCGCTGACCGCTTCCCAGGTGCTGCGCCTGGCCGCCGACCCGGACGGCCTCGCCCAGGAACTGGCCCGCCCCATGCCGCTCCCGCCGCAGCCCGCCGCCCGCCGGGGCACGCGTTTCCACGCGTGGGTCGAGTCCCGCTTCGAGGAGCTGACCCTGCCCATGCTGGAGCCGGACGAGCTGCCCGGCGGCGAGGCCGAGATCGCCGACGAACACGACCTGACCGCCCTCAAAGAGGCGTTCGAGCGCACCGAGTACGCCCGGCGCACCCCCTACCGGGTCGAGACCCCGTTCCAGTTCTCGGTCGCCGGACGGGTCGTGCGGGGCCGGATCGACGCCGTCTACCGCGACGGCGACGGGGACGCGGCGACGTACGAGATCGTCGACTGGAAGACCGGCCGCACCGGCACCGCGGACCCGCTCCAGCTCGCCGTGTACCGCCTCGCCTGGGCCGAGCAGCAGGGCGTGCCGCCGGAGACGGTGACGGCGGCGTTCCTGTACGTGCGCACCGGCGAGGTCGTACGCCCCGAAGGACTGCCCGACCGCGCCGCCCTGGAACGTCTGCTGCTGGACGGCTCCCACGGTGACGAATCGCACGGTCAGGGTGCCGGTGCGGGCCGATAGGCTCGTCCACATGAGCCGCCCCGCTGACAGTGCAGTCAGTGCAGCCAGTGCCGTCAGCGCCGTCCGCACGTACATCGAGCAGCACCGCGCCGCCTTCCTCGACGATCTCGCCGAGTGGCTGCGCATCCCGTCGGTGTCGGCCGAGCCCGGCCACGCCTCCGACGTCCGCCGCAGCGCCGACTGGCTCGCCGCCAAGCTCCGGGAGACCGGCTTCCCGACCGTCGAGGTCTGGCGGACGCCGGGCGCCCCGGCCGTCTACGCGCAGTGGCCCGCCGCCGACCCCGACGCGCCCGTGGTCCTCGTCTACGGCCACCACGACGTGCAGCCCGCCGCCCGCGAGGACGGCTGGGAGACCGAGCCCTTCGAACCCGTCGTCCGCGGCAACCGCCTGCACGCGCGGGGAGCGGCCGACGACAAGGGGCAGGTGTTCTTCCACACACTCGGCGTACGGGCCCACCTCGCCGCCACCGGTCGCACCGCTCCCGCCGTCACGCTGAAGCTCCTCGTCGAGGGCGAGGAGGAGTCCGGGTCCCCGCACTTCCGCGCCCTGGTCGAGGAGCACGCCGAGCGGCTCGCCGTCGACGCCGTGATCGTCTCCGACACCGGCATGTGGTCCGAGGACACCCCCACCGTGTGCACCGGCATGCGCGGCCTCGCCGAGTGCGAGATCCGGCTGTACGGCCCCGACCAGGACATCCACTCCGGCTCCTTCGGCGGCGCCGTGCCCAACCCGGCCACCGCCGTCGCCCGCCTCGTCGCCGCCCTGCACGACGATCACGCGCGCGTGGCGGTCCCCGGCTTCTACGACGGCGTGCTCGAACTCACCGACCGGGAGCGCGCGCTCTTCGCCGAGCTGCCCTTCGACGAACAGCGCTGGCTGCGCACGGCCGGCTCCCACGCCGCCCACGGCGAGGCCGGACACACCACCCTGGAGCGCGTCTGGGCCCGCCCCACCGCCGAGGTCAACGGCATCGGCGGCGGCTACCAGGGCCCCGGCAGCAAGACGATCATCCCCGCCGACGCCATGGTGAAGCTCTCCTTCCGCCTGGTCGCGGGACAGGACCCGGACCAGGTGGAGAAGGCCGTGCGCGCCTGGGCCGCCCAGCAGGTGCCCCCGGGGATCCGCTGTGAGATCACGTTCGGCGCGGCCACCCGCCCGTGCCTGACACCCCTGGACCATCCGGCACTGCAGTCCGTCGTCCGCGCCATGGGCCGCGCCTTCGACCGGCCGGTCCGCTACACGCGCGAGGGCGGCTCGGGGCCCGCCGCCGACCTCCAGGACGTCCTCGGTGCCCCGGTGCTCTTCCTGGGCATCTCCGTCCCCTCGGACGGCTGGCACGCCCCGAACGAGAAGGTCGAGATCGACCTGCTCCTCAAAGGCGTGGAGACCTCCGCGTACCTCTGGGACGACCTGGCCCTGCACTGGCGCCATGGGCCCTGACCGGGCACCGGACACCGCCGGTCCGGACCGGCACGCCGCGCGGGGGACACTGGAAGGACCGCCCCGCACCGCCGAGCCCTCCCGGACCCGGCCGACACCCGCCGTACGCCCGCCCGACCGTCCGCCGACACACACCGCCACACCGGGGAAGATGGAAGCACACGTGACCACCTGGACCGACCACACCGCCGAACGTCCCATCTCGCTCACCGCCCCGAGCGGCGTCGACCGCGCCGCGCACCACCGGCTCGACGAAGCCTGGCTCGCCGCGGCGTGGAGCCACCCCTCCACGCGTGTGTTCGTGGTCTCCGGCGGCCAGGTCCTCATCGACGAGACACCGGACGGGCGTACCGAACTCCTCATGACGCCCTCCTTCGAGGCGCCGCTCACCGAGGCACACCGCTACTTCCTCGGCATCGACGACGACGGCGTCAGCTACTTCGCCCTCCAGAAGGACTCGCTGCCCGGCCGGATGGACCAGTCCGCACGCGCGGCGGGTCTGCGCGAGGCGGGCCTGCTGCTGTCGCCGCGCGACGCCGGTCTGATGACACACGCGGTCGGCCTGGAGAACTGGCAGCGCACCCACCGCTTCTGCTCCCGCTGCGGTGAGCGCACCGTCATCGCCGCCGCCGGCCACATCCGCCGCTGCCCGGCCTGCGGCGCCGAGCACTACCCGCGCACCGACCCCGCCGTGATCATGGCCGTCACCGACGAGAGCGACCGCATCCTGCTCGGCCGCCAGGTCCACTGGCCCGAGGGCCGCTTCTCGACGCTGGCCGGCTTCGTGGAGCCCGGCGAGTCCATCGAGCAGTCGGTGCGCCGCGAGGTCTTCGAGGAGGCCGGCATCACCGTCGGCCCGGTCGAGTACGTCGCCAGCCAGCCCTGGCCGTTCCCGTCCAGCCTCATGCTCGGCTTCATGGCCCGCGCCACCACCACCGACATCACCGTCGACGGTGACGAGATCCACGAGGCCCGCTGGTTCTCCCGGGACGAACTCCGGGCGGCCTTCGAGTCCGGCGAGGTGCTCCCGCCCTACGGCATCTCGATCGCGGCCCGTCTGATCGAGCTGTGGTACGGCGAGCCGCTGCCGACGCGCAGCTTCGTCTGACACACGTGATTCGTCCGACACACACGTGAGGGGTGGCGGACCCGGAACCGGGTCCGCCACCCCTCACGTGCCACGCGGGACGCTCAGGCGCCGATCTTCTGCTTCACCTGGGCCAGCGACGGGTTGGTGAGCGTCGACCCGTCGGGGAAGAGCACGGTCGGAACCGTCTGGTTGCCGTCGTTCGCCTTCTCCACGAACGCGGCGGACTCCGGGTCCTGCTCGATGTTGATCTCGGTGTAGCCGATGCCCTCACGGTCCAACTGGCTCTTCAGCCTGCGGCAGTAGCCGCACGTCGTGGTGCTGTACATCGTCACAGTGCCCGGCATGTCTCTCGTGCTCCTTCGGCGGCAGGCGGGGGAAGCGGATGCTCCCAGAGAAGCAACGACCGCGGCGACGCCACCATTCCCCGGCACGCGGTCCGTCACCTCGGCGCCGGCCGGACAGGGCTCCCGGCGCCGGAGCGGACGGCGTCTCCCGCATCGACACGAGCGGACGGCGTCTCCCGCATTAGTACGACCGCAGGGCCCCACCTGTGGACAACCGGCGCACCTGTCTCCGGCGACCTGGCAGCATTGCGGTGTGACAGCAGCAACGCACTCCCCTCTCTTCCCGCAGGCACCGGACTCGGCCGACGCGGTGCTCGACGGGCTCGATCCCGAGCAGCGCGAGGTGGCCACCACCCTGCGCGGCCCGGTGTGCGTGCTGGCGGGCGCCGGGACCGGCAAGACCAGGGCGATCACCCACCGCATCGCCTACGGGGTGCGCGCCGGCATCCTGCAGCCCTCCACCGTGCTCGCCGTCACCTTCACCAACCGCGCCGCCGGCGAGATGCGCGGCCGGCTGCGCCAGCTCGGCGCCGGCGGCGTCCAGGCCCGCACCTTCCACTCGGCGGCGCTGCGCCAGCTCCAGTACTTCTGGCCGAAAGCGATCGGGGGCGCCATGCCGCGGATCGTCGACCGCAAGATCCAGCTCGTCGCCGACGCGGCCGCCGCCTGCCGCATCCGTCTGGACCGCGGTGAGCTGCGGGACGTCACCGCGGAGATCGAGTGGTCCAAGGTCACCCAGACGGTCCCCGCCGACTACGCCGCCGCGACGGTCGGGGCCGGCCGTGCCGCGCCGCGCGACCCGGCGGAGATCGCGCAGCTCTACGCCGCCTACGAGGACCTCAAACGCGGGCGCGGGGTCATCGACTTCGAGGACGTGCTGCTGCTGACCGTGGCCGTCCTCCAGGACCGGCACGACGTCGCCGAACAGGTCCGCACCCAGTACCAGCACTTCGTGGTCGACGAGTACCAGGACGTCAGCCCCCTCCAGCAGCGCCTGCTCGAACTGTGGCTCGGCGACCGCGAGGACCTCTGCGTGGTCGGCGACGCCAGCCAGACGATCTACTCGTTCACGGGTGCGACGCCGGATCATCTGCTCGACTTCCGCCTCCGCCACCCCGGTGCCACCGTCGTCAAGCTGGTCCGCGACTACCGCTCCACCCCGCAGGTCGTCCACCTCGCCAACGGCCTGCTGGCCCAGGCCCGCGGCCGGGCGGCCGACCACCGCCTGGAGCTGCTCTCCCAGCGCCCCGCCGGCCCCCAACCCGTCTACACCGCGTACACCGACGAACCCGCCGAGGCCGAGGGCGCCGCCCGCCGCATCCGCGAACTCGTCGACTCCGGTGTCCCGGCCGCCGAGATCGCCGTCCTGTTCCGCACCAACAGCCAGTCCGAGACGTACGAGCAGGCCCTCGCGGACGCCGGGGTCCCCTACCAGTTGCGCGGCGCCGAGCGGTTCTTCGACCGCCCCGAGGTGCGCAAGGCGGGCACGGCGCTGCGCGGTGCCGCCCGCTTCGGGAACAACGACGCCCTCCTCGACGACACCGTGGACCTGCCGTCCCAGGTGCGTGCCGTGCTGTCGGGTGAGGGCTGGACGAACCAGCCACCGGCCGGTTCCGGCGCCGTCAGGGAACGCTGGGAGTCGCTGGCCGCCCTCGTGAACCTCGCCCAGGACTTCGCCGCGGCCAAGCCCGGCGCCACCCTGGGCGACCTCGTCGCGGAGCTGGACGAACGCGCCAACGCCCAGCACGCCCCGACGGTGCAGGGCGTCACGCTCGCCTCCCTGCACTCGGCCAAGGGCCTGGAATGGGACGTCGTCTTCCTGGTCGGCCTCGCCGAGGGCATGATGCCGATCACCTACGCGAAGACCGAAGAGCAGATAGAGGAGGAGCGCCGCCTCCTCTACGTGGGCGTCACCCGCGCACGCGAACGCCTGCATCTGTCGTGGGCGCTGGCCCGCTCGCCCGGCGGCCGCGCGAGCCGCCGCCCCAGCCGCTTCCTAGACGGCCTGCGCCCCGGCTCGGCCGGCTCCGCCGGGCGGGCCGCCGCCGGCGGGACCGGGGGAGTGGAGCGCGGTTTCACCGGCCGCCCCGCAGGCGCCCCCGCCCCCCGCAGGACACAGCGCGCCCCGGCCCGCTGCCGGGTCTGCGGACGCACGCTCACCGACGCCGGCGAGATGAAGCTGATGCGCTGCGAGGACTGCCCCTCGGACATGGACGAGGGTGTCTACGAGCGGCTGCGCGAGTGGCGCGCGGTCCAGGCGAGCCGCAGCGGACAGCCCGCCTACTGCGTCTTCACCGACAAGACGCTGATGGCGATCGCCGAGACCGTCCCCGAGGACGAACGCGACCTGGTCCGCATCCCGGGCGTCGGTACCCGCAAGCTCAGCCGCTACGGAGCCGATGTCCTGGCCATCTGCGCAGGCCAGGAGGGAGAGGGCGGCGATGAGGGCGACTGAGCGCAACTCGTCGGAAAAATAGTTTGCGCATGCCCCGGGAATCCCCATAGGTTCTTGCACACGGGAACAGCGGCCTTCCCGGAGGCCGCGAAACCGTGTTGTACTTGCACACCCGCGGACTGGTTCGTCCCAGTCCCCAAGACGCCGAGAGGAGGCGAGTCCAGTGATCAGCATCTACAGCAGCTCCACCCTGAAAATGACCGATCGCCCGACCGTCTCCCTGTGCATCCTCGGCGCCTCCGACTCGGGCACCGGTCTGTCCGGCATTCGTGCCGCGCGCCCGGCGTCCTCCCCTGCTCTCTCGGGTCTTCCCGTCCGTGAGCGCAATGAGCGACCGACCAAGGCACTGGAAGCGGCAGTAACGGCACAGGCCCACGCCTATGCCTTTGCGGCGGCCGGTGCCGGATTCCGGAAGCAGACGACGCAGCACCACCTGATGTGGGCCTTCCGTGGGCCAGAACCCTGGAGCGATCCAGCCTGATTCGATCAGGCCGGCGCCTTCAGGGCCGCGGAACCCCACCAGGGATCCGCGGCCCTTCTGTTTTCCCCGAACGGGGAGGACGGACCGAAAGGGGCCTCGGGGCAACCTGAGAAATCGGTACCAAGCCGCCACCCGGCCAACCGGCCGGAACGACCAGACGAGGAAGACGATCCGTGCAACTCGAAGCGCACGCCCCGTCCGTACCGCCTTCCGGCACGATCCCCAAGCCTGTCCCCACGGAGGACCCCGCCTTGACCCCGCTCACCGCGCTCACCGCGCTCGACGACGCCATCGAGAAGCTCGGGGTACCCGTCCCGTGCCGCTCCTACGACCCGGAGGTCTTCTTCGCCGAGTCGCCGGCGGACGTGGAGTACGCCAAGTCCCTCTGCCGTACCTGCCCGCTGATGGAGGCCTGCCTCGCCGGCGCCAAGGAGCGGCGTGAGCCCTGGGGTGTCTGGGGCGGCGAGCTGTTCGTCCAGGGTGTCGTCGTCGCCCGCAAGCGGCCGCGTGGCCGCCCGCGCAAGAACCCGGTCACCGCATGAACATCACAGGAACGATCGACCACCCCCTCACGCTCGACCCCACGAAGCAGGCCCCGATGAAGCCGTCCACCCATGAGCCCGCGGGCTCCCCATTCGAAGACGTCACCACCAGTGGAGCGAACGACTCGCGCCAGAACAGGACCCGAGAGATGCAACTCATCCCAGAAGCCCTGGCTCGTGCGCATATGCACGACCGACTGCTGGAGGCCGACCGGGAGCGCCGGGCCATCCGCCTGGCGACCGCCCAGCGGATGCAGCGCAGGGCGGAGCGCGCCTCGATGCGCGCCCGGCGCGCGCTCGCCATGGCCGTCATGCAGTGACCGACCCCACCTGAAGCGGTGGCCTCCCGGCGCGTCCGGGAGGTGAGGCTCTCCCCGCGGGGGCCGGCCCGTCCGAACGGGCCGGCCCCCGCGGCGCGTCCCGCCGCCCGGCCTCCGCCGCCCCCGGCGTTACGCCTCCGCAGCCGGGTCCGTGCCCTCCTCAGGGTCCGGTTCCCCCTCAGGGTCCGGTTCCCCCTCGGATTCCGGTTCCCCCTCAGGTTCCGGGTCCGCCGCGAAGCCCGGCAGCCACTCCTCCAGTTCTTCGCGGAGCCGTACCGTCGCTCCCAACTGGCACAGCACACCGATCGTGCTCAGGGTCACCCGGTGGATCAGCAGGTAGGCGGGCGGCAGGTTGAGCTGCTTGCCCAGTTGGTAGGCGGGGGAGCGGATGTCCCCGATGCGGGCGGCCTGGCTGCGCATCCACCCGCGGCTGAAGGTGAACGCGTCGAGTTCGGCCGGCTCGATGATCGGCAGGAGGTAGTCGAGCACCGCGTCGGGCTCCAGCTCCACGCTCTCCTTGACGAACCCCTCGGCGCGCAACTGCTCGTAGACCGCGTCCGCCTCGCCGTCGAGAGTCATGCGCAGGCAGATGCCGATGGTGGCCGGCAGGCCGCCCGGCAGGCGGTCGACCGTGCCGAAGTCCAGCACGCCGAGCCGCCAGTCGTCCTCGCCGTCCGGGCCGCCGGGCAGCAGCCGGAAGTTGCCCGGATGCGGGTCCGCGTGCAGCAGGCCGGTGCGGGCCGGGCCGGAGAAGAGGAAGTGGGCCAGGAGCTGGCCGGCCCGGTCGCGCTGCGCCTGGGTACCGTCGGAGATCACCTCCGACAGCGGGACCCCGTCGATCCACTCGGTGACCAGTACCTGGTCGCTGCGGTGCACCACGTCCGGCACCACGATGTCCGGGTCGTCCGCGAACTCCTCGGCGTGCGCCCGCTGGGCCTGCGCCTCCAGGCCGTAGTCCAGTTCCTCCGAGACCCGGTCCCGCAACTCCGCGATCAGCGGCTTGATGTCCAGACCGGGGATCAGCGGGCCCAGCAGGCGGGCGAAGCGGCTGAGCTGGTTCAGGTCCGACAGCAGGGCCTCGCCCGCGCCGGGGTACTGGACCTTGACCGCCACCTCGCGGCCGTCGTGCCACACGGCCCGGTGCACCTGGCCGATCGAGGCCGCCGCGGCGGGCTTGTCCTCGAACTCCACGAACGAGTCCTGCCAGTCCTCGCCGAGCTGCTCCCTGAGCACGGTGTGCACCGTGCGGGTCGGCATCGGCGGGGCCGCCTCCTGGAGCTTGGTCAGGGCGGCCCGGTAGGGACCGGCGATCTCCTCGGGCAGCGCCGACTCGAAGACGGAGAGGGCCTGGCCGAACTTCATCGCGCCGCCCTTCAGCTCGCCGAGCACCTTGAAGAGCTGATCGGCGGTGCGCTGCTGCAACTGCTGGCCGACGAGTTCGGCGGATTCACCCACGATCCGCTTGCCGAGTCCCCAGGTCGCCCGTCCGGCGAAGCCGAGCGGGAGCGCGGCGAGCTTGGCGGTCCGGGTGACCGCCTTCCGGGGAAGATCAGACATGCGCCCTCCAAGTCCCAGCCGGCCGCGCCGTCACTGCCTCACGACGCCCTCCGGCCGACGGCCTTTGCTCCGCCATTGTCGCGCGCCGCACCCCGTCCACGGCGAGGTGTTCCGGCTCACCTTCGTCTTCCGGGGCGTCGGAGCACCGCCGCGCCGCCGCGCAGGGGCACGCGGGGTGGGCCCGGAGCGGCCGCGCGTGCCAGTGCAGAGCGGGCAGGGAGACCTCCCAGCGGGCGCCGGAACTGGAGGGGAGGTGGCCGTCCAGGAAGGCGAGCGCGTGGGCGGCGGCCAGCCCGGCGACGGTGGTGGCCAGGGTCAGATCGCAGGCGCGGGCCCGGGGCTGCCGGCCGGAGCGCCACTGGGCGACCAGCCTGGGCCAGGCCGGGTCCCGGTCGGTGCGGTTCCGGTCGAGGCAGTCGGCGCAGCCCGTCTCGCCGGGCAGGACGAAGGGGCCGACGACGCCGGTCGCCTCCACGACTCCGGCGTACAGATGCGGCGTGCCGGAGGCCATGAGGTGATCGGCGGTGGCCGGCGGGGGCGCGTGCACGTCCACTTCGTCGCGCGGGGCCAGGACCACCAGCGAGAATCCCGGGCCGCCGTCCTCGGGTGGCGCGGCGGGCCCGCGGCGGGGCGGGCGGTCGGGGGCCGCCCGGCGCACGGCCCGGCGGGCCGATTCGTCCCTGCGCTCGCCCACCGCCTCGGCGGGGAAGCCGCCCGGCGCCACGTCCCAGGGTTCGACCCGGCCGCCGTCGCGCACGTCGACCTCGCCGATCCCGGCGCCGGACAGCAGCGAGGCGAGGGCCGCACCGACCCGGCCCGCGCCTCTCACCTGCACACGGTGGGCCCGGCGGGCGGCCAGCCGGCCGAGGGCGTCGCCCGGTTCGGAGGTGGTCAGGGACAAGGAGGCCAGATCCGGGCGGAGCCGGTCGAGGACCTCCTTCTTCTCGCGCAGGGCGGCCGCGGCGGGCCCGCCGCCCCGGGCGTCGTCGAGCAGCCCGGCCCGGGCCAGCCCCGCCACCAGCCGGTCGACGTGACCGTCGGGCAGATCCATGCGGCGTGCCTCCTCACGCAGCAGCGGCAGCCCGCGGGTGCCGTTGAGCAGTTCCAGGAAGCTGCCTGTAGCGGTGTCCATCGGCCCCAGCGTCAGGGCGTGCGCGGGCGACAAGCCGAACTGCACGGTGTTGAGATCGCGCCAGCCGCGCCGCAGCGCCGGCTTCACCATCGGATGCATGACAGGCCCCCGTACGTCGTGGAACTCCCCGAGTGCCGGCCCGGTCGGTCGTCGGCCGCACCGCGCAGGCAAGAGCCAGCATGCCCGCCCCCGCCATCGGGCGGCGAAAGTTATCCACAGGCAGGGGATATAAGTCGTACCGTCGTACTGATCGCACGCCGGCCGGCGGGTGCCGACTCGCGGGTGCCCGCGGTACTCGCGGGTGCTCGCGGTACTCGCGGGTACCGGTCGGCGAGCGCCGCCCTGGCCGTCACCGGTCGCACACCGTAGAGCAGGCACACGAGTCGGGGCGTACCGCCTCGGCGCGCCGGTCGTACAAATCGGGCGCTCGGTGGTGCCACGGCATCCAACCCCCGCGGAACCGGGACTTCCCCGAGTGCAGCGGGTAACGTCGGGGCGTGTCCGCCGACCCACTGCACCGCGCCGGAACGCCGCAGCGCCTGCCCACGAGTCCGCCGACCGCCGGCCCGGGAGCGAGCGCGATCGAGGTCCGCAGGAGCACCCGCCGCCGCAGGACGGTCTCCGCGTACCGCGAGGGCGACCGCACCGTCGTACTGATCCCGGCCCGGATGTCCGAGGCGGAGGAGCAGCGCTGGGTGAACGTCATGCTCGACAAGCTGGCGGCCCAGGAGAGCAAGCGGGTCCTCGGGGACACGGAGCTGGCCGGCCGCGCGGAGCGGCTCTCCGCCCAGTACCTGGAGGGACGCGCGCGACCGGACTCGGTGCGCTGGGTCACCAACCAGAACACGCGCTGGGGCTCGTGCACCCCGGCGGAGGGCAGCATCCGGCTCTCGCACCGGCTGCAGGGCATGCCCGAGTACGTCGTGGACTACGTCCTCCTGCACGAACTGGCGCATCTGCTCGTGCCCGGCCACGGACCCCGCTTCTGGCGGCTGCTGGACGCCTACCCTCGCACCGAGCGGGCCCGGGGCTATCTCGAAGGGGTGGTCGCCGCCGAGCGGCTGCCGCACGTACCCGGCGCGCGGGGGCAGTAGTCCACCACCCCGGGCGGTGCCGCACCGTCCCCCATGCCGGTTCTGTACCGGGTCCGTACCGACTTCCGCCGGTGTCCGACTTTGCCGTTAGCCTGGCGCGACGCACTCACATTCGGGATGGGGGACGGTCGTACGCATGGCCAGGGAATTCCAACGCGGCCACAAGGCCAGGATCAGTGACCTCACGGCGGGCACGGATCTGTACGTAGGCGTGCAGATCGCGGGCCCCGGGCTGACCTTCGACATCAGTTGCTTCGGTCTGGACGCCGACGAGCGGCTCTCGGACGACCAGTACTTCATCTTCTACAACCAGCCGAAGTCGCCCGAGGAGTCCATCCAGCTCCTGGGGGCGCAGGCCGGTGACACGGAGTCCTTCCGGGTCACGCTGGACCGGATCCCGCCGCGGATCCAGAAGCTGTCCTTCACGGCGGCGCTCGACGGCGCCGGGCAGATGTCGCAGATCGGCCCCGGTTACGTCCGGATCGTCGCGGGTGGCGAGGAAGTGGCCCGGTATCCGTTCGACGGTTCGGAGTTCTCCACCGAGCGGGCCGTGATGCTGGGCGACTTCTACCTGAAGGACGTCTGGCGGTTCGCGGCCGTCGGGCAGGGCTTCGACGGGGGACTGGACGCGCTGCTGAAGAACTTCGGCGGTGAGGTGGCCGAGGAGGAATCGCCCGAGCCGCCGCAGTCGCAGCCGCAGACCGCCGGCGCGCCCCCCGGATTCGCCCCGCCCGCCCAGAGCACGGCACCCCCGGCCTTCGGCGCCCCGGCCCCCGCACCCGCGTCGGCCCCGCAGGGCTTCGCGCCCCCGCGGGGAGCCACCCCGCCGCCGCCGCCCGCTCCCGGGCCGCCCCCCGCGCACGCCGCGCCCACCCTCGCCGCGCCGGTGCACACGCCGCCACCCGCTCCCACACCGTACGGCCAGACCGCCCCACCGCCCCCC